>CACZPF010000438.1 GCA_902782975.1 uncultured Lachnospiraceae bacterium | reverse complement strand
CAGTTCCCCGAGACGCAGCACCCCTTCCCGCGCACTGTGAATATAGGGAAGAACCAGTGTTACCATATCCTCCTCGCCGATTCCGCCCGGGACTTCCACCTCGCCCAAAGTGTCCTCTGCTCTCCCGGAATCCGGCACGGCCTTATTTTCATTCTGAGCTCCGGAAGCCGAAATATAGCGCACCATCGGATCCGCTCCCAGCACCCGCTCATTAGATGTCAGGGTTTCTGTTGCGGTCATGGAGATATTTTCTTCATTGACTCCAGCCGCTCCCCAGATGCCTTCTTCGTCTGTAGCATTGGGCATACAGGTATAACGCATGGGATCATCCGGAAGGTCTATTTCTACATGAGACAATACAGATTTATAGTGTCGCGGCTGATCTGCCGGAAGCACTGTGATAAATTTTTTTGATGTAAAGCCATTGCCTCCGGAATCCTCATTCCTTGCGGCAAAGGTGGAGCCATCGTAAGTAGCTTTTTTTCCGACCAGAAGTGTTGTACAAGACATAATTAATTACTCCTTTCATGAGCCTTCCATTTAGGCAGTTGCGAAACTCACTGGTAAGATTGAATTGTATGAATCCTCAAACGTCTTCGATGCCTTAAACCTCTAACCTCCTGGTTTTCTACAGAATTCTGTCCAGCAGGCCGGTTATGCCTTCCTGCCGGAATATTTCCTTATACCAGGATACCTCTTCCCGGATCACTTCATCGATAGCCTTTGCTCCCAGCAGTTCTACCGGTGCTTTGTCATCTGTCAGAAGAAGGCCTGTATTCTGATACCGTATGAGTCCTTCTTTTAGTACATTGAGGAGGGTGTACAACTCCTCTCTTGCTTCAACCTTTACTTTGTCCGTAAATCTGTCCATAATTCCCCCGTCTGCAGACGCAAAGAGCAGACGGTTTGTATACCCACGCACATCAAAAAGATAAACCTCCGGAAACACAGACGCTATGGTATCTGCAAGATACGCATTAATGCCATCCGGGGCATCACTTTTCATGTTCATATTGACCACCATCACCCCGTCCGGTGCAAGGTGGGACTTCACCAGGCAAAAGAATTCCTCCGAAGACATCTGGAACGGTATGGTAATATCCTGATAGGCATCCACCAGGATCACATCATAGATCCGGTCCGTCATTTCGAGAAAAGCCCGCCCGTCCTGCGTGCTCACCTTTGCCTCCTCCGGCAGGGAAAAATATGTTCTGGCCAGGTCCGAGATTTTTCCGTCGATCTCCACGCCTTCTACCGTTACATTGTCAAAATACCGAAGACATTGTCCGGCAAAGGTTCCTGTTCCCATTCCGAGGATCAGCACGTCCAGGTCTTCGTTATCCTTGAGGCCTGTCATATATGGTGCTCCGAGCACATAATCATAATACATGCCGCTGAGATTTTCGTCTTTCCGGTAGACGGACTGTACACCAAACAGTGTATTGGTGGAAAGGACCACTTCCTTCTCTGTTTCGTACACCTGAAGATAATTGTAGATCGATTCTCCCTCGTAGGCAAGGGCCTCTGTCCAGAAAGCAAAGTGACTGTTATGCCCCAGTACTGCACTTAGAAGAAACAACAGAATTCCTGCTATGATCCGCCGAACCTTTTTCCGGTACAGAACTTCATAAATACCCGCAATGACCAGCAGGATCCCTGCAAAAATCAGAAAGGTCGCCGAAGTTCCAACGGTCGGAATACTGACAAAGGTCGGAACAAAAGTTCCGATAATGCTGCCGATGGTATTTGCGGCGTTCAGCCTTCCCACAGTACTTCCGCTTTCATCCAGACGGCTGACCGCGTGTTTTGCAAGAGAAGGCGTCACAGTCCCCAGCAAAAACAGAGGAAAGACAAACAGCACCAGACAGGACGCAAAAGCAGCCAGGATCAGGTAACTTCCACTCGCCACAAAAACCACCAGGCCTCCGAGCGCGATCACCACATATTTTCCAACGGCCGGAATAGCCCCGATCCAGACAGCCGCGATCAGGATCCTGCGGTAAAGCCTGTCCGGATCGTTTTCTCTGTCGGCTGCCCTTCCGCCATAAAGGTTGCCCAGAGCCATCGCTGCCATAATGGTCCCGATAATAATGGTCCATACGATCTGAGACGAACTGAAATAAGGAGCCAGAAGCCTGCTGGCTCCCAGCTCCACCGCCATAACGCTCATCCCCGCAAAAAATTCTGTGCAATACAAAAAGCGCTTATTCATACCATCCTCACATCTGACGCTGCAAAAAGACCTGCCTTCCTGCTTCTGCAGAACAATCCTTACCTCGTCTGCTCCTGCAGAACTTTCATACCTCGTCTGCTTCTGGATAACATTCCTTACCTTTTCTGTTTCAGGCAGACCATCCTGTGCAGATCTATGCCAGGCCGGAAGCTCTTTTGATCTTTTCCAGAAAGAAATGGTTGATCAGGGCCACGAACCGGCCTGTTATAAACACGGCCATCACAGTCCCAAGCCCAATGCCGATGATCTTTCTTTTGACAATCAGGCCAAGCAGGATAGATGTACCAATACAGCCCCCGTCAAAAACATTCTTTGCAAACCCCTGCTCCCAGCCTGCCACATCCGCGATCGTCTTAACGATCCCGTCTCCCGGATTCGGCACCAGCTTTGTATTGACAGACAGGGAAATTCCTAGTGCGGTAAAAAAAATGGAAACACAGAGAACCAGAATCCTTCCCGGAATCGTGCCCAAAAAACCCGAAACCTCTGAAAAATCCGGAAGAACCGCATTATAAAGATTCATAAATCTTGTAAAAGCAAGGCTCAGAGGAATCTGCAGTATATCCATAACTGCGCTGCTTTTTTCCTTACGAGTCAGGTGATTCAGAACTTCTGCCGCAACAAAGGCGCAGTAGAGGATGAACGTTGTATTCCCAAAATTAAATTTCCCGATTTCGGAGATCACATAGGATACCGAAACAATGGGCGAAACGCCCAGATTCACCTTGGCCGTCAGCATGATGCCGAATGCCAGAGATACAAGTCCCAGTACATAGAGTATTCCCCGCTGAATGTTCTGCCTTGTCTTTGTCTGATTCACTCTCTTTCCTCCGATTTCCCGTGGATTCTGTCGCTCTTCCTTCATAAATCAAATTTAATTATACCATTATTTAAAAAAGTTTCCATGAAAAAATTTTATCTGCAGAACAAAACCCCGCAGCCTGTGCCGCGGGGTTCTATATTCACAGATTTTATAAGAATACCGATCATGATCAGATCCCTGACGGATCAGATCTGCACATTGAACAGGTTTCTCAGCTGATTGATGATATCGTCGGAGCCGGCCTTGATGCAGGCTGCCTCATTGATCCCGGAAAGTTCCTCCAGTTCTCCTGTATTGCTGTAATTATAGGCTATGGAATAAACAGGAATCTGAAGACCGGCAACGATCTCTTTGATTCTTGAGAAACTGTAGCCTTCGTTCTGGTCGCCGTCTGTCAGGACAAACAGCATCATCTTGGATTCGGGAAGTTCTTTGGCTTTTTCTGTAAGCAATTTGATTCCTTCCAGAACTGCATCATAGGTCGCCGTGTTGCCGGAAGCATTCAGATTCTTGACCTCACCGCTGAAGTAAGCTCTCTGCATGGGATCAAACTGGGCGATCGGAAGATTTACTGTCACCTTTCCGTTATAGCTGATCAGTCCGATATAATGCTCTGAACCGATATATCTGGAACTGCTGATCAGAGACTTTTTAAGCGAATTCAGTGGTTCTCCGTTCATGGAGCCGGACACGTCCGAAACAAATACTGCGATGATCGGTTTTCCACCGCTCTTGTTCTGTTTCCAGATCTTCTGTGCGCTCAGGTAGCCTGTGCCGGAAAGTCCCGGATCTTCGCCTGCATAATCATCATGCAGATTAAATCCTTTTTCTGTTGCCAGTTTCTGGGATTCTTCGTTCTTGCAATATTCCGCAAACATCTTCGCAGCTTCTTTTTCTTCCTCAGTATCCCATTCAAACGTATAGACCGGATGATCATGACGGATTCCGGCAGGAATATATACATATCCCTTTAATTCCGGTGTATTGACATATGCCTGCTCTTCCATGACCATAGCATTGATGATTCCTTTGGCAGCGGAATTACGAAGCACCGCAGTCGTGTAGGCAACAGGCGGAGAAGATTTCTGATAGGTCAGAAGCTTTTCGGAAGCCGTCTCGGAAAGCGGATCGCTTTCGTCAAAGGATTTCAGCATGGCTGTCAGGATGTTCAGACCGGTACTGGATGTATAGGGATTGGTATAAGCAAATACCATATCTCCGTTGATAGTCGCATCCAGAACATTGGCTACCGTAGCTTCTTTGTATTTTTCGATGAACTTGTCATATATATCTTTTTTGATCAGAAGACCCGCTGTATTTCCGGCGATGCGGTCTTCGATCTTTTCGATCCCGATCCCGGAGGCGGAAAGCATCTCGCCCCAGGCGGCATTGCTCGGCGCGTAGACATGCGGATGATAAACCCCGGCATTAATATAGGTGACAACCTCGCCGGAAGTGATCTTCCGGACACTTACAGAGACTATCTTTCCGTTGATGACATAATTTTCTTTATTAAAGTTCTTTGCCACGATGTTCATCCAGTCATCCGGAGCATCCGCACTCATCTCCGTTGCCGCCGCTACTTCGATATTAATCCCGCCGTTTCCCTGCACGGTGATGGGGAAGGTACTGATATCCGCCAGAGAATCAGCTTCCGATGTATCATCCGAATAAATGTCCATGACGGGGTTACTGACATTTGTTACAGACACCTTGGAAAGAAGGGAATTCATTTCCTCCATGGCATCATCGTAACTTAATGCCTTTTTAGAGTTACCCCCGCCTGATCCGGTTCCGGTTCCGGAACCGCCGCCGCAGCCTGCAAGAGTAATCCCGACAATGCAGGCCATCCCAAGAGCTGCTAATTTTTTCAGATTTTTTTTCATATATTTATATGACCTCCTGTCACAAATATACAAGAAGGAAACATGGCAGAGCTTTTATAGTGCCCTGCTCAGTGTTTCCATCACATTTACCTCTCCTATGACGCCTATGCTGTGACCATTCCGTTACATCTCCTGAATGGAATCCAGGATCGTCTTTTTATATATTTCCAACATAGAGATATCCTGCTCGGATTCTCCCTGATGATTCAGAAACTCGGTCAGCGCTACCAGGAACTCCTGCACCTGCCTCAGAACATCGGCATTTTCAGAACAGCAGTCTGAAAGTTTATCCTTTACCATGCTGCGTTCCTCCGGACGGCTGCTGTCCGCGATGCTCATATAATTCAGGACCTTCCGGACATTCCTGCACAGATACTGTTCTGCACGGTCCAGGATCTCCTCTGTGTCCGACAGGGCGCCGGCATCATTATTGGTAAGCAGCACATGCAGCCGTTCCTGATAATCATCCATCTTATTCATTTGTGTGATACAGGGATCGATCACAGATCTGATCGATGAAAAATCTCCCTCCGCATATCCGTTCAGAAGTTCTCTTAATTCATGATTCCGAAGTTTCCTGCTTGCTGAAAGTTTTGACGCCGCTTTTGTCTTCGGTCCTGATGGAGAAATGTCCTGCATTCCTCCAGAAGGCTCTTCCTGATACACGGGGCTGGAATCTCTGACGTCTCCGGTTCTTTTTCCTTTAGAATTCCCGGCCGGCTTTTTTTCTCCTTTTTTCCTGCCGCCCGAAAGCAGCAGCAACAATATTCCGAGAATCATTGATGCGCCTCCGGTTATTCCAAGAACCATCCGGGTATTCCGGAAGAATTGTATTCCCTGATCGATCACTATATCATTTTTCTGACCGGTCACAGCTATCAATATTCCCCCAAGTACAACTGCTGCCGCCAGAAAAATGATACCAAGTACTTTTTTCACCGTTTTGTTACCCCCTCTTTAATGCACCTGCCAGGCTTCTCACCCGCCTCACATGGGAAGAAAGGCGCTCCTGCTCAGCTGCAGCTTTTGTATTCTTCAGAACATCCATGAGCAGTTCCATGTTTTTCGCCTCCAGGTTCGCCGTTCCAATGCACTGCTGTATCAGGATCTTTTCTCTTTCCGCTTCCACGCCCTGAAGAAGGATCTGACGTTCATCTGCTGTCTGCACATGAAAACTGTCCTGTTTTGCAGAGGGTCCGGAAAGATCTTCAAGTCTTTCGTTCGCTCTGTCCAGACACTTCCCGCAGCGCATCTGCCATGCAGCTATTTTCAGCAAAAGCAGATCGATCCCGGCTGTGATCTCCTCGGCCTTCATCTCTCTGATCTGGCGATAAATGCTGTCTGCTGTATTGATCAGTTCTTTGATTTCCTGTTGTATGACTTTTCCTTCTGTCTGCATCAAAACCCCTCCTTTCCCAGGTTCCTGTATCGTTATTACTTTAACACACTGTTCCGGTTACGTAAACTATAATAATCGCGAAATAGTAGTTTCTATTTTGCTTTAAACGCAAAGGTTCTCCAGAAAATACTGTCTGCAGAAGGATTCATTCCCTTCCGCTTCCGACCGCTGACCAGATACAGGAATATAACTGGAAAAGCCAAAAAGGCGGTGTCAGAATGGCTCCATCCGACATCGCCTTTTTTACATAAATATATGGCTTTCAGTCTCCCGGGCGTACCACATGACGCCGAAGAAAGATGCATGCGTGTTTTTTTGAAAAAGCAGTTTTTTATCTTAAAGCCGTATATCCATAGCCATTGCACATGGCATCTACCGGTTTTCCGGCCTTGCAGAGCGGACAGTCATCATGGGAATAAGTCGTATAATCCGGCAGGTCCGCGGGAGAAAACAGCGTCCGCACCGGTGTGCCGGCAACCTTGCTCACCACTGAGAAAATGGCGGCGATACCGCTGATAGAAGCCCCATAATATTTCAGAGACTCCACAGACTGAGAAAGCGTCTTTCCGGTAGTAGCAGTCCCCAGCAGCAGAAGGACATTCTTCCCCGTGATCCAGCCCTGGATATTTTCCCGGAAGATCATCTGCCCTGCCGGATTGAATTCCGGCTGGAGAACATAGATGGATTTATGCTGGTTCATGGAAATGACCCCTGCTTTGGTCAGTTCCTCGGCCAGATATGCCCCGATGATGTCCATTCCATCCAGGCACACGATCGTATCCACAATGGTATCGCTCCTGTAAAACTCAGCCAGAGCGTCAGCCGCTGCCTGTGCTTCACTCATGCGGTATTTCATCTGAGAGAAGTCCATGTAGTAGTTAATGTGGGAATTGGGTGTCACAAAATGTCCCGGAATTACCCGCATGGCTACATTGCTAAAATGTTTGGACGGTACCTTGAAATATTTCTCCATGTGCAACCTCCTGACCCGTCGATCCTGAATCGGCGCTTTTTTTTATTGTATCATAGCATGCCGGAAAAAGACAAGAGAAAAGACAGACTCAATCCTTCCTCCTTGTTACTATTTCACAGCACCCGGTTCCGATCCATGTCGGCCCATGAACTGTAACAGCAGTCTGATCCGGCCTCTTTCAGAGTTCTCTTATTCCACAAGCATGAGCAGACGGAGAAGGGAATACGCAATTTTATGCATGGATGTCGGATCTTCCTCGTCCGGCTCTTCTTCCTGATGGCAAAGAAGCACCATCTGGGCAGCGTACCGCCGGCTGAGTACAGTTGTATCCACGCTCTGATCTTTAAAGAAGGAAAATCCCTCAAGATATTCTGCCGCTTCGACGGTATCTGCCACGATCTTGTCCGCCTCCTGGGACAGAGTGGTAAGCATGCCGAGGATGGTGACATCTATTTCTTCTGCAAACGAAAAGCCCCGGTCTTCCAGCTGTTCCTTGATTCTCAGTGCTTTGTGACATTCTTCTTCCACATCCAGGTCATAGAGTGCCAGAATGTGTGTCAATGTCTGAAGCGCATTATTATCCGGGAACTCTTTTTCCAGAATGTCATAATCCATCTCCATCTCGATAATCAGGTCGTCTACTTCGTATCCTGATACAGACAGAAGAGCCGCGAAAGGCAGATCCTCGACAGAGGTCAGCCATCTGTGTTCCTCCCGCATCCGCCGGTAGATTTCCTTTGTGCGTTCCACATATTCTTCATAATCTTCCGGCCAGATATTGTCCGCAAGAAGAAGGGCAGAAAACAGTTTATATTCCACATCTCTCGATTTTGCTTTGTCGAGCAGTGACAGAACCTTCTTCAGATCCTCCAGATATTCCTCCGGCTTGCCCGTCACGGCCATGCTGGCAATCGCCGCCAGGCGAACGCCGTCCGGCTCGTCATCCGAGAGATTTTTTACTGCATCCAGCAGTTTTCTGGCGGTAATTAATTCCTTTAAATTGACTCGTTCTGCCTCGGCCGTATACATACTTGATACAGCCAGCGCCATCACCGGGTCAGAGGCATAGGAAAAACCCGCCTGCACCTCCGCTGCATTTTTACAGAGAAGATCACAGCACAATTTAAGTTTCGAATTCATAAATAGTCTCCTGCTTTTTACCTGACAGACCACTTTCCAATCAGGTCCGGTCACTTCGTTATCTGATCTTTTGTCTGATCTTTTATCTGATCTTTTGTCTGGTCTTTTTGTCTGGTTTTTTATCTGGTCTTTTTGTCTGGTCTTTTATCTGGTCTTTTTGTCTGGTCTTTTATCTGGTCTTTTTGTCTGGTCTTTTTGTCTGGTCTTTTTGTCTGATCTTTTTGTCTGATCTTGCCGCCTTTCTATCATTCTTTGCCTGGACAGGTGATCCGACCGATTTCTTCGATCGTCCGGTGAAGAGATCGTACCAGAGGCGTATCACTGGCACTATAGTGCATTTCCTTGCCATCCCTGCGCGATGAGACCAGGTTTCCCGCCTTAAGCACCCGCAGATGATGAGAAACCGCCGGGGTCGTCATGTTAACCATGGCAGCAAGATTGGTTACACATGCTTCACAGTGACACAGGATCCAGAAAATCTGGAGCCTGCTAGGATCACCAAGTTGTCCAAGCGCCTCCGCAACAGCACTGACAACACCAGAATCCGGAAGCTGTTCTACCAGTTTTTCTTCCGAATGTCCCTCATGATGATGGGGCAATGAATTGTTCTCGTTCATATTCGTTCCCTCGTTTCATAATAATAAAGTTTGCACACTTATACAAATATTTTACTGATAATCCCCCACATTCGTCAATAGTAACTTCTTGGGATTTTCCGGTCTTGATCTTAAGACACATAAGATTCCCTGAAACAGGAAAAACGATTCTTTTTTTTTATAAAGTATCTCCCAGGACTTCCATTTACCGCATTATGGCCTTTCCGGCTTTTTACGGTAAACTCCCGTGACTCAGTTTACCGCATTTTGCCATTTTCTCCTTTTTACGGTAAACTCCCGTGACGACAGTTTACCGCATTTTGCCATTTTCTGGCTTTTTACGGTAAACTCCCGTGACGACAGTTTACCGCATTATTCCATTTTCTCCTTTTTACGGTAAACTCCCGTGACGACAGTTTACCGCATT
>CACZPF010000437.1 GCA_902782975.1 uncultured Lachnospiraceae bacterium | reverse complement strand
GGGCAGCTGTAATATTCTCCTTCAAAGCGCGAAGAAAGAAGATTGTCTTGTCATAGCCTGTCTCAAAGATCATAATCCACAACTAAATGAAAAACTGGAAAGTGCACTGGAAAACCTTCGCTGTATCTTTCCCAGAGTACTGATGAAAGAAATCACAATTTACAGCGCCGGCATCTGTGAGTATGGAAATCTTCAGAAAAAAACCATGCGCCTTATAGCCGAGAAGCAGAATGAAGTTTCCAAGATCAGCAGAATAGCTTTTGTGCGCGAAAAAGGGGAAGAAGAGTTTTCGGAAGAATCGGTCGATTCACGAATCCTTTCCTGGAAAACACTGATCTCCCATAATCACTTTGATGAGCTGAAAGACAGCGCGTTTGAATTTCTTGACGAAATGTGCAGGGATAATCGGGCTGAGCGTGCTTATGTTCAGAAAATTCATCAGCACCTGTCAGAGCTGATTCTCGCCTGGATGATCAATCATGAGATTCAGAGCGCGGACGTTTTTTACGAACCACTGACGTTTTATAATTTTTTATATGGATGGAATACGATTGAAGATCTGAAAAAAATGCTGTCAGAGCTGACGGTCCGTCTGTATAGTATTGAGAATGTTCCTGATGACGATGTTGTCAGAAAGATGGTGCGCTATATTCGTCAGAATATGGAAAAAGAGCTGACGGTATCCGAGGTCGCTGATATTGCCGGAATGAATCCGGAACATCTGTCCCGCATTTTTAAAAAGAAGACAGGGATGAATCTGAAACGCTTTATTGACCAGGAAAAAATGGAAGCAGCCCGTACCCTTCTGGAAACTACCAATCTTCCGGTGACGATCATCTCGGGACATGTGGGTTATTCAAGCTACAACACATTCACAAGAAGTTTTCGTCAGATGACAGGTCTTTCACCCTCGGAATACAGAAAGCTGAAACAGGAGGATGCTAAAGTCCGAAAGGAGGCGCCATGAGAAATAAGAAGTCATTAAAGAAAAGGCTGAAAAAGTATTTCTGGGTCTACATTCTGGCTCTGCCGGCCCTGATCTACCTGATCATAAATAACTATATGCCGATGGTCGGACTGACACTGGCTTTTAAGAACTACAATTTCTCACTTGGAATATTTAAAAGTGAATGGAGCGGGTTGTCCAATTTCACCTATCTTTTAAAATCCAAATGGGCAGGAATCATGTTCCGCAACACGATTGGCTATAATCTTGTATTTATGGTACTTGGAACAGTTCTGGCTATCTTTGTGGCAATCGTTCTAAACGAAGTACGCAGCAAAAAAGCCAGAAACATCTATCAGATGGTTATATTGGTTCCTTATCTGATCAGTACGGTTATGATCGGATATCTTGTCTATGCCTTTCTCTCCAAGTCTAATGGGTTTATCAATAAGAATATTGTAGAAGCCATGGGAATGAAGGCCATCAACTGGTACACCGAAGCAAAGTACTGGCCGGTAATACTGACGATCGTACAGATGTGGAGAGTATTTGGATTTCAGAGCATTATATTTTTTGCCACGATCATAGGGTTTGACAAATCCTACTATGAATCTGCGGTAGTCGATGGAGCAACGGTCTGGCAGCAGATCACGAAAATCACGATTCCTCTGCTGCGGCCGACCGTGATCATCCTTGTAATCATGACACTGGGGAAGATGTTCAATTCGGATTTCGGCCTGTTCTATCAGGTGCCCCAGAACTCCGGCCGTTTGTATGAAGCCACCACGACCATTGACACCTATGTCTACAGAGTACTGATGACAGACCATGATGTAGGAAGGTCTCTGGCAGCCGGCTTTATCCAATCGATCCTGGGATTCATTCTGGTGCTTGCCGCAAATCTTACGGTTCGCAAAATAGAACCGGACAGTGCATTGTTCTAAGGAAAGGAGGGAAGATATGTCAGGCAATAACAAGGGATTCAGGGTGTTTTCGAATATTATAATGATCTTGCTGTCCTTTATATCCATTATGCCGCTGGTCCTTTTTATAATCTCATCGATAACCAGGGAATCCGTGATTAATCAATTCGGATATTCTTTCTTTCCAAGGGAAATAGACTTTACGGCATACCGGTATCTGTTTAAATCTATTTCAACGATACTGAATGCCTATGGAATGACGATTATCGTAGCAGGTACAGGAACGATTGCCAATCTGTTCCTGACAGTTACCTTAGGATATATGCTCTCCAAACGAGACCTGCCGGGAAGAAACTTCCTTTCCTTTTTCGTATTCTTTACCATGCTTTTTAACTGCGGAATGATCCCAAGTTACATCATCTGGAGTCAGGTATTCCATGTAACAGACACTGTATGGGGCCTCATCCTGCCGAACCTGATGCTCAGTGCATTCAATGTAATTCTGATCAGGACTTATTTTTCCACCAATGTTCCGCAGGAAATAGTCGATGCTGCCGAAGTAGACGCCTGCTCACAGATCCGTATGCTGGGCGCGATCTACATGCCGCTTTCCAAGCCGATCATAGCAACCCTTTCCTTATTCTCTGTCCTTGCTTACTGGAATGACTGGATCAATGGCTTGTATTACATTGTAACAAAGAAAGAACTCTACACGATCCAGAATGTACTGAACTCCTTGCAAAATAATGCAGATTATCTGAAACAGTATGTTAACTCTTCGGGCCTCGGTGCCTATGCAAAAGATATCCCCTCCCTTTCCTTCCGCATGGCGCTGGCCGTCATGTCCGTAGCACCGATTCTGATCATATTCCCGTTCTTTCAGAAATCCTTTGTACGGGGAATTGTAATCGGAGGAGTAAAGGGGTAGGAAGGAAATCTGGAAATACGGAAAGTAAGGAAACAGAAAAGCAGAAAAGCAGAAGGGCAGAAAAGCAGAGAAGAGGAAAAGCAGAAAAGCAGAAAAGCAGAAAAGCAGAAAAGCAGGGGATAACAGAAGAACAAGGAAAGCGGAAAAGCGGAAAAGCAGAGAAGCGGAAAAGCAGAAAAGCAGAAGAGCAGAAAAGCAGAAGAGCAGAAAAGCAGAAAAGCAGAGAAGCAGAGAAGCAGGAATAGAGGAGAACTACTGGAGAAAGAAAAATGTTTCCGGATAGGCTTTTTATAACGTGGAAGAAAAGTCATCCGAGAGCAGCGTATGCCAGTATATTCTGACGAATAAGAAGAGAATAAAAAATCCCCCGGAAAGAAATACCTTCAAGTGTATATCCTTCCGGGGCATTTTCTACGGCAGCTGCAGCATAGACGTTCGTTCAGCCAGCTTGTCCATGACACGCTGCGCCGCATCGCCCGTCAGAGGCGTTGGCTGATAATTATTATAATACAGATCCGAAGAAACCGAACATGGAATAATATTCGTTACATTATCCATGGCAACTTCATGGCCGGTCACCGTAAAGGTCTGCTGGAAAATGATGGTATCCATATCTGTAGGATACATATTCCCGCCAAAACAGAAATTGGCCAGACCGTAACAAATATTTTTACCCTTATAAACCTCAATTCCCTGGATGACATGTGCATGATGTCCGCATACCAGATCAGCACCAAGATCAATGGCCATACGTGCCAGCGTATACTGATAATAATCCGGTTCCAGGTCAAGCTCATCACCCCAGTGGAAGATAGCTACAACGATATCGGCACCCTCATCCCGGACCTTCTTGATATTTGCTTCCAGCTGAGGAGCGACCCCCATAAAGTCGATCAATACATAAATTCCAACCAGACCGATCTTAACGCCGTTATCTGCTTCATAAACCGCCGTCTCATCATATCCAAAATGAATCAGGCCGCCTTCCCCCAGATACTTGATCGTATCCGAAAAACCCTGTTCCTGATAATCATGGCTGTGATTATTGGCGTAGGTGACTGCTTCAACACCACCTTCAGTAAGAATACTGGTATAAGAAGGCGGAGCCTTAAAGCAGAACTGCCGGTCCGTCCGCCTGGTGTCCGCTTCTGTTATTGTTCCTTCAAAATTGGCAATCGTCAGATCATCCGCGGTAAAAATATCCTTGACATTTTCTAAAAAGTAGGACGGTCCGTACATATCATAGTAGGCGTTAAGACTGGTGGAATAATCAAAATAAATATCCGTACCCAGCGTACAGTCCCCGACAACGCTGATCGTTACCTGTCTGGGCTCCGAAGAAACCGAAGCATCCTCTGTCGAAGAGTCCCCGCCGGTGCCCGCAGTATCACCGGAACCTGCATCGGAAGCATCACCACTATTACCAGTGCCGGTTGAACCGCTCTCACTGCCTGTTCCGGATGAATTTCCATCTGAATCGTTCTCGGATCCAGAAGAACCCTCCGCATCCACGCCTGCTCCAGAGTCGGACGATAAAGAATCACTCCCGGCAGCAGATGTATCCGCTCCATCCATAGATTGCGAGACCGAAGCAGCTGAAGTCTGCGATTGCTTATCCTTATTAGACTTTTTGATAGACGTGACAATGATACTGACCAGCAGAATGATCAAAAGAACAATGACCACCGCAGCTCCGATCATCATACGCCTTTGCTGCTGCTTTTTTCTTCTGCGCTTTCTTAAAATCTGCCGCTCCCGTTCAGTAAGCGGCCTTTTTTGTTTTTGGCCGGAGCCTGCAGTACTCCTGCTTCTGTTCACATTACGCTGCGCAGAAGATGACCGGGGCGGATTCGAAGGCCTGCGAACATCACGGCCTCTGCCATCTTCAGGATGAAATTGATCTGCCATATATTATACCTTTCTAGAACACGGAGGGACGGTCCTTTTGTGCAAACGGGACACAGCGGGATAATCCTTTTAACTTACAGCACCTGAAAATCTCAGAACTTTTTCATCATAACATAGAATATGAAAAATGAAAATCCTATTTTTAAAAGACTCTTCTGATGGATGTAATCATTGCTTTGGCTTATGAATAAACAGGAATGTTATTGTCACGCAAGTAGAATGACATCTGTATGCTGTTTATAAACAGCGAAAACATGTTCATAGATGAGAAAATGGGGTTAGACTTCCATGTGGATTCTAACCCCATCTGTTAACAATATGAAAAAGATCGTGGACAGAAAACCCTTAGCCGCCATATTCAGAATCGCCAGTCAAACAGATGCATGACGACTTGTCTTCAGCCAATAACCCCCAGAGAACTAATATTTGCAGAAAACAAAAATTCCTAGAAGACTAATATTCGCAGATAATTAATATTCCCAGAAATCTAATAATCGCAGCAACTTCTAATCGCAGCAACTTCTATTCGCAGCAACTTACTATTCGCGGCAACTAAATATTCGAAGCAACTAAAATATTCGCAGCAATTAAATATTCGCAGCAACTAAATATTCACAGCAACTTAATAATCCCGGCAAATTAAAATTCGCAGATATAGCCTACATATCCTGAATATTCAGGGGCTGTTGCAATCGGATTTTCCGGGTCATCATTCAGAATCCATCTATCATGATACTTAAAAAGCGACATACAATATTCAACATCCGTGCCATAAATGATAGTTGGTTCCCCATCTCCCCAATATGAATTCGCCCAGCTCATTTCAGAGTTCAAAGGAACACCTGTTAAATTTCCATAATCATCCATCCAGTAATAATCCTGGGAGTCAAGTCTTCTTTGCCCGCCCAAAAAGAATACTCTATTCTGCCACGAACTATTAGAGTTCAGCAAATCTGTAATTCTTTGAAATTCTTCCGGGCTGTCGATCCTTACAAGATGTCCACCTTTACTCAGGCAATCTTGCCATGCTTCTGTCCAGGTGCAATCCCGTACGATTACTTCATAACTGCTGTTTTCACTGTGAGAGGCTGAGGAGTATTCTCCAGTGAGATAGGAAAGATCGGAGATATCTTTAAGAGGCGGAGCCTCTTCAATCAAGGATGCATCGAAAAATTCGGTAACATCTGGAAGGACCCATGAGGAATTGTTTCTCCAGTCCAACCCTCCGTCTGCCGAATAATAGTTTTTCATGTATCCGGATCCATCTGCCGTAAACTGATAATAATTCAAGGATGAACGTCCTCTTGCAGAAAAGGGAATAATCAATCCATCCTTACAAAACTGAATCACTTCTCCCTTGTAAAAGTTACATTCTATCACATCGGAGAGATAGGCGTTATAACCGTTGCAGCGGAATACATACATATCTCCTCCGAATTTGCCAGTATGAACATTGATAAAAAGCTCCGGAGTGCCATCATGAAAGAGGTCAAACAAGGTATACTCTGCGAAATTGTAAGTCATTCCTTTTATGTAGTAATCCGGGCTGT
>CACZPF010000436.1 GCA_902782975.1 uncultured Lachnospiraceae bacterium | reverse complement strand
TTATATTTATGATATAATGACGGATACCAAGATGTTCTACCAGGAGTTTTGCCATATCGATATCCTGCTGTTCCCCACAGGGCATTAGTACACCGATGACGCGATCCTTCCCGAGTGCCTCAACACAAAGGGCGGCGACCACCGAGCTGTCTTTTCCACCTGAAATTCCAATCACTGCATTGCAGCCGGATCCATTACTCTCAAAAAAATCCCGGATCCACTGTACACATTCATCTTTTACTTTTTCTACATTAAACATAAGTGTCTCTGCCCCTTCCTGAAACATTCACTTACGAAAGGTTATTTTTCACTGTTTTTGTTCTTTTGCCTGTTCTGCCTGGCATCTTTTCGAGCTTCTCTCTTCTGCTTGACAGTCCTGGAGGTTTCCTTGCAGGCAGATCCGGCCTTTTTAAACTGTTTCCAGATCCATTTAAGAAATAACCGCCAGTTCTCTTTAAGGAATGTAAACAGCCAGATAAAGAAATAAATTACTCGTCCTGCAAGGAATGTGATCAGCTGCACAAACAGGCCCCAGAAAGGAACAACGACTTTCATGAGGGCATTCCAAATGATCATAAATACATTATTTCTCTTGCGGACCTCTCTCTTAGGATATCTTGAAGGAAGCGGAATGGCTTCTTTTGTATCAAGATCATATTTATCGATCCCTACATATGCATCTTCAACATCAGGCAGATCCTTTGCCTTAAGCTGCCGCCCGATGACGGTCCAGAATCCTGCATGAACCACAGCAAAAACAGGGACACCAAGCAGCATGCCCGGGAAGCCGAAAAATCCGCCGCCGATCATGATCGCAACGATAACCATAAAACTGGTAAGACCAGTATAATCTCCCAGAATCTTTGGTCCGAGAATGTTGCCGTCAAACTGCTGCAAGATCAGGATAAAGATGACAAAGTATATACTCTTAATGGGGCTGACCATCAGGATCAGGATAAAACAGGGAATCGCGCCAAGGAACGGCCCAAAAAACGGAATAATATTGGTAATGCCGATGATCGTACTGATGAGGAGCGAATAGGGCATTTCCATAAAGGTACAGCCGCCATAGCAAAGTACACCGATAATGACGGAGTCGATGATCTTTCCGCTGATAAATCCTCCGAAAGTATGGTTGGTAAAACGCATATTATCGATGATACGATGCGCTTTTTCACCGGGAAGTACAGCGTAGACGATCATCTTGCCCTTGGCGATAAAATTCTCTTTATCAGCCATGATATATAAAGAAATAATGGCACCGATCAGGAAATTCTTGAAAAAAACGACAAAGTCCACGATTCCGCTTGTAATGTTTTTCAGCATTCCCTGTACCTGAGGAAGAATTTCATTATTTAAAAATTCCTGCGCCTGTTCGGTAAAGGATTCGACCGATGCAATCGCATCCGGATCCATGTCCCATCCTCTCTCCTCGATCAGTGTATTGATCCAGCCTTCGACGTTTTCGATATAGGTAGGAACACTGTTAATGACGCTTACCAGACTTCTGATCGTCTGCGGAAGGATCATCATTACAATAAGAATGATGAGAAAAATGAAGAAAAGCATCGCCACTAAAACGCAGACCCATCGCAAAATCTTCTCTCCACGATGTTTGAGGCTTACATCATTTTTCCTTAAAATCGGGTAGATGATGCGGTTTTCCAGAAAATTGACGATTGGATTCAGAAGATATGCGATGGCGATTCCATACAACAGTGGCGCCAGGGCGGCAAAAAAATTCTTTATACCGGTTCTGACGCTTCCCATGTGAAATACTGCATAGTAGAACAAAATACAGGCGGCAACCACAAGAAAGGCAGAAATACCCCAGCTTTTCAGATGTCTGTTAATATTCTTTTTCATGATATTATCTCTTAATATTCCATGCCCAGTATGACTTACCTGATGCTGTTCGCTAATTATTCCATGTCTGGTTATTATTTAACCTGGTATTACTTACCTGATGTAAATTACCCGAAGCTTTTTACTTCTTAAGAGAATCAAACATATTTACTGCCTGAATGATCGTCTGGAGCGTACCTTCTTCACCGAGCTTGCTGCTGTCAACACTTAAGGTATAGCTGGAAGCGGCTCCCCATTTTTTATTGGTATAATAGTTGTAGTAGCTGGCACGGCTCTTGTCCGTCTTGATGATGATATCCTTCGCTTCTTTGGCAGTCTTGCCATATTTTCCACAGATGCGGCGGATACGGGCATCTATATCACCGTGGATAAAAACGCTGAAGCAGTCTTTATTATCGGAAAGGGCGTAATCCGCGCAGCGGCCGACCATGACGCAGGGACCTTCGGAGGCCAGCTTCTTGATGGCTTCAAACTGTGCGAGGAAGACCTTATGATTCAGAGGCATATCGGTAAAACCTGCAGAGGAATATCCGAAGGAGTAGGTATCCATGACCAGAGAATATAAAAAACTGTTCGTAGGCTTTTCATCATGATTCTCGAAAAGTTCCTTGCAGATGCCGCTTTCGTTGGCAGCATGCTCTAATAACTCTTTGTCATAGCATTTGATGCCAAAATACTTGGCTAATTCCTGTCCTATCTGACGGCCTCCACTGCCGTACTCCCTTCCGATGGTGATAATAGAAGTGGTCGTATTCTTACTCATGTACAGGACTCCTTTCCGGTGAGATCAGCATCAATTTTTATAATTTGATGCATCTATCAGTTTACTTTCTGACACTTATATTATAACGCAAAACCAGGCTGTAAGACAACTATTTTATAATTTTCTGAGAAGTTCCGTAAAATAGTCTGGAAATGGAGCTGTAAACTCCATATACTCTCCCGTTTCCGGATGGATAAAACCGAGGCTTCGGGCATGAAGTGCCTGCCCGTTCAGATGATAAGGATCTTTTCCGGAACCGTATACCGGATCGCCGAGAAGTGGATGGCCGATACTGGCCATATGCACACGGATCTGGTGCGTACGGCCTGTTTCCAGCCTGCATTCAATATACGTAGCATTTTGGAAACGCTGAATGACTTTATAATGCGTTACGGCTTCTTTTCCGGTCCCATCACGGCGGACTGCCATTTTTTTACGTTCTGTCGGATGGCGGCCGATGGGAGCATTTATCGTTCCTTCCTCTTCTTTCAGATTCCCGGCAGCAACAGCATGATAGCGGCGATGGATAGAATGCTCCTTCAGCTGTTCGGCAAGGATCTGGTGGGCATGATCTGTTTTACAGACAAGAAGCGCTCCCGAGGTATCCCGGTCGATGCGGTGAACGATCCCCGGGCGGAGAACTCCGTTTATCCCGGATAAATTTCCACGGCAATGATAAAGAACTGCATTTACCAATGTACCACTGATATGGCCTGCCGAAGGATGGACTACCATACCGCGGGGCTTGTTGACGACCAGAAGGGAATCATCTTCGTAGAGGATATCGAGAGGTATGTCTTCCGGTTCCACATCCAGAATTTCCGGATCCGGGACAGTCAAAGTGATCAGATCTCCCTCCCGTACTTTGTAATTGGCCTTCACAGCCTTATCTCCTGCCAGACATGCTCCATCTGCGATCAGCTTCTGGATATGAGAACGGCTCATGGAACTGTCCTTTTCTGAAAGGAACCTGTCGATGCGGAGGGCTCCTTCGCCAGGTTCAACTTTATAGATCACCTCATAGGGCATGAAGTTCTTCCTCCCGATAGATAAAGATAAGTAAAAAAGCCAGCAGGATCATCCCTGTGACGACCAGTATATCCGCCACATTAAAGACCGGAAAACGGATACAGGCGATGTAGAGAAAATCAACCACATACCGCCAGCGCAGACGGTCGATCAGGTTGCCCGCGGCTCCTGCAAGTGCCAGTACAAGACCTGCTCTGAGCCCGGTAAATCCACCCTTTTTCAGGATGCGAAAAAGGAACCATCCCATTACACCGATCCATACAAAGCTCAGGATACTTACCAGCACAGCAGAATTCCGAAACAGTCCGAAAGAAATGCCGGAATTCTCAACATAGACAAGCTCCAGAATTCCGGGAATGACCCGGACAGGAGCATTTCCCCTCAGGTGAGAAATGGCCGCATATTTTGTGAACTGGTCCGCCAGAATCAGAAGAACGATCGCAGTAATGCAAAGAAAGAAACGGCCAGCTGACGTTTTTGTCCGCATATCAGATTGTACTCTATTCATTTTAGAACTCTATATAACCAAAATACATGTTTTACAGGAATCATACATGTTTTGCAGGTATCATACATGTTTTGCAGGTATCATTCATGTTTTGCAGGTATCATTCATGTTTTGCAGGTATCATTCATTATTTTGCAGGATTCACACACGTTACGCAAGGATCTCCTTTATCGCCAGGAGCATGTCTTCGTCCGTTACCGTATAGTCAACATGACTTTTTCCGATGCCGTCCATCAGAATAAAGCGGATCCGTCCGCCGGCCATCTTTTTGTCTTTTTTGGTGGCGGCTATGATCTCACTTCCCGTAAGGCCGGAAACAGACACGGGAAGTCCGACCGTCACAAGCCCGGTCAGGATCTCGTTATACTCTGCCTTTGAAAGATACCCCCTGCTGAGCGAAAGAGCCGCCGCAACGCGCAGGCCGATTCCCACACACTGGCCGTGCTTAAGGGAAAAATCTTTCAGCTTTTCTACGGCATGTCCGATGGTGTGGCCGAGATTTAAAAGTGCACGCTCTCCCTTTTCTTCGGGGTCTCTTTCTACGATTTCTGCCTTGATCTCACAGCAGCGGCGTACAACATACCGGAAAACATCGTAGGAAAAAGATGTATCCGGCAGGCAGTTGGAACAGGCATATCTGAAAAGTTCAGCATCACAGATCAGGCCGGTTTTAACCACTTCCCCCATGCCGCAGATGAGTTCTTCCTCCGGCAGGGTGTTCAGGGCAGAAAGGTTCATATAGACCAGTTTTGGCTGATAAAAGGCTCCAACCATGTTTTTGTAGTTTTCAAAATCCACTCCTGTCTTGCCGCCCACACTGGAATCCACCTGGGATAAAAGGGTGGTGGGGATCTGGATAAAATCGATTCCACGTAAATAGGTGGCCGCCGCAAAGCCTGTCATATCTCCAATGACGCCGCCGCCCAGGGCTGCCAGACAGTCTTTCCTGTCCAGCCCGTTCTCGATCAGATGCCGATAGATCATCTGTATGGTGTTGAGGTTTTTGTTCGGTTCACCGGATGGAAGAACGAGAAGCGTTGTCATAAAGCCACGGGCCTGCAGCTCCTGAAGAACAGGTTCACAGTACAGAGGTGCCACATGATCGTCAGAAATAACCGCGATCCGCTTCCAGCCGGGAGATGCTTCCTGAACAGCCTCTCCAAGTCCCAGAAAGTCTTTTTTAAAATAAATCGGATAGGAAAAGTCTCCTGCTCGCTGAACCTTCAGAATGTCCGTCATATTATTCTCCTTTACCGTACATATCAGATAGGGAAACATTTTTACATCTTTCATACAGCAGTTCCGTGTATGAAAGAAAATCCCGGCAGGGTAGCAACACTGCCGGGATTTTATACATAAGTATATGAATTACTTTGACAGCAAAATACCGCGCAAAAACAGAGGCATAATAAAACGTTTATTATGCATGATGAAAAAGCGGATCTTTTATTCGAATGCTGCGGGTATTCATTTAATAGCTTTTTTTATACAGAAGGAGAATTTCCTGCTTATAAGAATTCCCTTCTTAGGAGAATTACCTTCTTAGGAGAATTACCTTCTTAGGAGAATTACCTTCTGATGATCATCAGTAACCGGCACGTACAGAAGGTGAACTGCCGCCGAGAATATTCTGCAGATCCCCTGTAATATCCACATTATGAGGTCCGAGGATAAAGATATAACTGGACACTCTGGTCAATGTACCGCCAAGAGAGTATGTAGCACCGGATGTAAAGTCGATGATGCGCTGTGCCAGTTCCATATCGATTCCTTCAAGATTGAGGACAACTGTGGAATTATCGACAAGAGTATCAACGATCTCCCGGGTATTCTCCATAGAGGACGGCTTGATCACACATACTGCGGTATTGGTCGTCGATGCACTCGAGCGGCGGGATGAACGCATAGGAGTGATCTTGGACGATGTACGGGCAGGCCGCTGTGCTGTCTTTTTGGGTTCCGGTTCGTCCTTGATTTCATCATCGATATCGGAAGAGTTAAAGCGAGAACTGCTGCGTACCGAAGAAGCCTTCTTTGGCGCAGAAGATTTCGACGCTTTACGTACAGGCGGTTCGTCCTCAAGGTCCAGATCATCCAGATCGTCAGCCGTCTCACGTTTCGAAGAAAAACGACCTAAAAAGCTGTTGCGGCGGGGTCTGGGTTCTTCGATCTCATCATCCAGAAAATCATCAACGTCCTCTTCCTCGTCCAGCATATCATCATCGTCTAAGTAATCGTCATCGTCTTCGTTCAGTTTGATAGCATCAAGGAATTTGTCCAAAACACCCATTTAAAAATCTCTCCAATCTTTTGCTTAATAACCTTAATCATGGGATTACTGATTATCGTATATTCTTTCTCCAAAAATGCCTGTCCCGACTCTGACCATAGTAGCGCCTTCTTCGATTGCAGTCATATAATCATTGGTCATACCCATACTCAGGACATTCATAGTAATATTATTAATGTTTTTTTCCGTAATGTCAACACTTAATTTCTTTAATTCGCGAAAAATTGGCCGATTTTTTTCAGGATCATCGACAAATGGTGCAATTGTCATAAGTCCCTGCACTTTTAGATGAGAAAAACCGGATATTTGACGAACCAGGGGAAGCACTTCTTGGACCGCGAGACCGAACTTGGTCTCCTCTCCTGCTGCATTGACTTCCAGAAGAACAGGGATCACAAGGCCTTTTCTGGCTGCTTCCTCTTCGATGGTCTCAGCCAGCCGCAGAGAATCGACAGAATGAATCAGGACAGTCTTATCAATGACCTGCTTTACCTTATTTCTCTGCAGGTGCCCGATCATATGCCAGTGAAGGTCAGAAGGCATCTGAGGCTGTTTTTCCAGAATTTCCTGTACCTTGTTTTCACCGAATTCACGGATGCCTGCTTCATAGGCTTCAGAAATCAACGAGACAGGTTTCGTCTTTGTCACAGCGATCAAAGTTACCTCGGAAGGATCTCTGCCTGCTTTTCTGGCAGCGCAGATGATGTTTTCTTTCACCTGTGCCAGATTTTCTTTAACCATGGTAAAAGCCCCCTGTTCAATCTTACAGCTATCCTTTTGAATGCTGAAATGCCAGCTGTCTTAACAAGTAACGAGTGCTGAAATGCCTGTTATCTTAACTTCTTTGTACTGTATGTCAGTACAGAATATCTTCTTCCTTGACATTCTGTGCGTTGCGTACGATATGGTCATACCGGGTAAGGCCATATGCCGTGTTTTTTGAAATGATGGCATACTCCTCATTCTGATCCAGTACGGTGATCCGCCGGAATACGGCGTATCCCTGGTTGATACAGTAAACGCCTTCCAGCGGGGCTGTATCTCCTACAATAAACTTGGTCTGGGAATTCTCGATCGTGATCGTATCACCTTTCTGGAACGAATTACAATCCACATAGTAAGTATAGACGATTTCTTCGTCATCGTACTCAGGTGTCCCTTTCAGGTTTTTCTTCGGATTGGCGACACTGGAATAAATCGTCGGAGTGATCACCAGTTTTTCCTTTTTGCCATTGATCTTCCTGGTTACCATGAAGGATTTGGCATCCGTGTTCGGATCCACGGTTGCGAAGTTTGACGGGATCGTATAAAAATCCTTGGTCACTATGGATGTCAGAGGAATTTTGAGTCCGGTCACCGTGTTTGTGACGAGTTCTATATCAAGAAAACGTTCTGAAGCATAGCGGATCAGGCCTTTTTCAAAATCGATCTTCCCATATTTGGCACCATCCAGCTTAACGATCGAAAAAGAGCCGGACTGAGTCATATCATCTTTCAGAAACTTGACACGGACATAATTGCGGTTGGAAAGCTTGACGGCCTGTTTATCAGACAGGGGAATCAGGAGACTCCATCGTTCATCCGTGATGATCGTGTAGATCTCATCTCCTGCCTTAACCATGTTTTTGGTCTTAAGGTCTGTCTCATGGTAGGAATTCTGGTCGAAATCCTCAGTCGTGATCGTCTCCAGTGTTTTTCCCTCATATCCGTCTTTGGAATATAGAATGATACCGTCTGATAAGGCCTTGCTGATCGTCTGGTTTCCCAGCGTAACTGTAGCACCGGCGCCGTTGACCGTGTCCTGACCATCGTTCTGCTTGTCCATCAGCTCTTCATATGTCAGGGCTGCAGTATAATTGGACTGCCCGGTCACGCCCTGATATTGGAGAATGGTCCCCTCCAGCTGACTTTTAAAACTGTAGGTATTATTAAAGTTTGACGGATTGAATCCTTTGGAAAAGCTCAGCATCTGTTCGCGGATACGGGCCAGCTCTTCCTGACTTAACTTGATATCGCTCTCCTGTGTTCTTGTAGGACTGAGGCCGTAGACAGCCCCGTTCGCGTTGATCTTGGTGCCTTCGCGTGCGTAATAATTTACATATCCTCCGGATTCGGACTTTACTACATTTTCTTCACGAATACAAAGCCCTGTATACGTCTCATTGCTCGACAGTGGGCCGGATATCACCTGATAGGATTCTATGTGATTGGAAGTCATGTAAAAAACGGCACTCAGCGCCATATAAAGAAAAAGGATACCAAAGATGATCGTCGCAATATTATGGCCGAATATTTTTTTCAGCCGGCCGGCGAAACCACGTAAGATTCCTTTATTATACGAATTTGCCAATGCATCCTCCCTTCAGCAAAGTCCTGATATTAAGAGGTATTTTACCATTATTTACACCCGAACACAAGTAACCGGCCAAATGAGCAGGTCTTCCACGGAAGCTTAGGAGCTTCCTAAAATAACTTTTGCATATGTACAGATTATTTCTCGACAATTCCTTACTGTTTATCAAGAAAATCAGAGACATTGATCTCTTTTCCATCTCTCCAGATTCTTTCAAGATCATAGAAGAGGCGGTTTTCTTCGTCAAAGATATGAATGATCAGGTCACCGTAATCCATGAGGATCCAGGAAGAGTTTTTGGATCCTTCGATCTGTTTCGGCTCAAACCCGGCTCTTCCGAGCACTTCCTGGACGTTATCGACCAGTGCTTCGATCTGATTGGAATTCGTCCCGCTGGCGATGATAAAATAGTCGGCGATTACAGATACTTCATGAATATCGATCACTTTGATATCCCTGCCCTGCTTTTCTTCCAGAGCCTGGCATGCGAGTCTTGTCATCTCTACTTCTTTTGTCATGAATTTCCCTTCTTCCTTTCGTCATGGACTTTTTTATAGTAATCGTATGCAAATTTCGTAGTATTGTCAATATCTTTTGGATTTTCGTTCAGATAGGCCAGGGTATCTTTTAAGATCTGATACATACATTCATCAAGATCAATGAATGCCATCTTCCGGATCTCCTCAAGACGGGGAGCTTTGGAGCGCATCGGTTCTATATAGTCGGCAATAAAAACGATCTTGTCCAGCAGGCTCATGGCGGGCTTTCCGGTCGTATGCCAGGTAATGGCAGACAATATTTCCGGATCCCTGATCCCGTACTTTTTTTCGGCGATCAGTGCACCAAGTCTTGAGTGCAAAAGGAAGGGATGTTCCCTCTCAAAATCCGAGACCGGTATCTGATGCTGTTCGCAGAGTTTCAGTTTCTTTTTGCTCGGGATACATTTGGCGCAGTCATGCAGCAGTCCTGCAGCCTCAGCCTTTTCTATGCTGCAGCCATGTATCATGGCGAGAGATGTGCAGGTGAACATGACGCCCAATGTATGCTGAAACCGCTCTTCATCCAGATATTTGACAAGTTTTTTTTCCATTTTGATAAAGTCATATTCGGCCATACGTTCAGTCCTTTCCCGGCTGCCGCTGCGGCCGGCTCAGCTGTTGCTGCCTGATTTTCTGTAAAGATGATGGTCTCTTATATAGTCACTTACCTCATCTCTTACATAGTAGCGAAGGCTTTTGCCCTGGGATGCCCATTCCCGGATATGATGGCTGGAGATATCAATGTTCATGGTATCCAGCAGAAGGATCCTTGCGGAAAACTGTTCTTCCACTTCCCGCATCTTCTCTTTTATTTCGGAAACAGGTGTATGATTCCGGACGGCAGCGACCAGCGTACAGGCATCCGCGATCCGCTGAGGCTCCATCCACTGCGGAAAGGAGTACAGGGAATCCGCTCCGATGATAAAATAATAATCCGTGTCCGGATGAACGGCTCGAAGTTCTTCCAGAGTTTTATAGGTGTAGGTATATCCCTTATCATGCATCTCGATCAGCGAGAGTTCAAAATGAGGGTTGTTCCGGATGGAAAGGCGGATCATTTCCACACGTTCTTCATCGGACGCCCTGTCTCTTCTGTCCCTTTTGTGAGGCGGATTCCCGCAGGGCATAAACAGGACTTTGTCAAGAAAAAGCTGTTCATAGGCAGCTTCTCCGAGAATCAGATGGCCCATATGGATCGGGTCAAAGGTTCCGCCCATGATGCCGACTTTCCGACGTCTCTGTTCTCTATCTCCGGGTTCCATGTCCCGGGGCTCCATGTCCCGGGGTTCCATATATCTGTGTTCCCTATCTCCGGGTTCCATATCTCTCAATCCCATGGCAGTACCTCCCGCCGCCCTATCACACAGATGTATTATCTGGGAAGTTCGATTTTTTTCTTTTCGTTTTTGCCCTCGCGGTAAAGAATGATCTTTTTGCCGATCACCCGGACCACCTGGCTGTGGGTGCGTGCGGCCAGCGCTTCGGCAAGAGAGCGCGGGTCATCCAGGCAATTCTGTAAAATACTGACCTTGATCAGCTCTCTGGCAGCCAGAGCCTCTTCGGCAGACGCTCTAACTTCCGGTGTCAGGCTGCCTTTACCGATCTGGACGACCGGGGTCAACGTCTGGGCGAGACTCATCAGATAGGCTCTTTGTTTACTTGTCATAATCCAATTCCTCTTCCATTCATGCTGTTCTATCTCAGCAATGCATATCAAAATGATCTCTAACAATCATTTTCTTATTTGTAATGATCATTTACTATTGTTAACGATCATTTCTTATTGTTAACGATCATTTCTTATTGTTAATGATCATTTATTATTTGTAATAATCAAAGTCAAATCCGTACATGCGGACTGTGTCGCCTTCCTGTATGCCGGCTTTCTCCAGCTCTTCGAGGATACCGCCCTCCTTCAGGAACTTCTGGAAGAAAGCAAATCCTTTCTCGGAATCAAGGTTGGTATAGCCAAGCATACGTTCGATCTTCGGTCCTTCCACAACAAAGATATGGGGATCTTCCGGCAGCTGCTGTACGGTAAATGGCAGATTATCGGAAATCAGGATATCCTCGGGGAAGAATTCCTGTTCGAAAAGTGTGCTTTCCTTCGGGCAGGCATCCAGCAGCGTTTTTACATACAGCAGAAGCTCCCGTACACCCTCCCCCGTGACAGCAGAAATGGGGAAGACTCTGATCCCCTTCGGCTCAAATTCATCCTTCAGCCTCTTAATGGGGTCCTCATCTCCCGGCAGAATACAGTCTGTCTTGTTGGCAGCGATCACACAGGGTCTTTCCGGAAGACTTTCGTTATATGCTGCCAGTTCGCTGTTGATCTTATAATAATCTTCTATCGGGTCACGTCCCTCGGTAGAGGCTGCGTCTACGATATGGATCAACACGCGTGTCCTCTCTATGTGCCGGAGGAATTCGTGCCCGAGGCCGGCGCCTTCAGAGGCACCTTCGATCAGGCCGGGGATATCGGCGATGATAAACCCGCCGTTCTCGGTATCTACTACACCGAGATTCGGAATCAGGGTCGTAAAATGATAGTTGGCAATTTTAGGCTGGGCGTTGGTGACCCTGGCAAGAAAGGTTGATTTGCCAACATTCGGAAAGCCCACAAGACCAACATCAGCGATCAGTTTGAGTTCCAGCCGCACTTCCAGTTCTATGGCTGCCTGTCCGGGCTGGGCATATTTCGGAACCTGCATGGTCGGTGTGGCATAGTGCATGTTGCCTTTGCCTCCGCGGCCTCCCTTTAAAACGACCTGCCTCCGGTTTTCACCGGACATATCCGCGATCACCTTTCCAGATGCCGCCTCGATCACTACCGTGCCCTCCGGTACTTTTAAAACAATATCCTGCCCGTCAGAGCCATGGCAGCGCCTTTTGCCGCCTTCTTCGCCGTCCTGGGCCTTGAATTTGTGTTTATGACGATATTCCCCAAGAGTGTTGAGGCCACGGTCTACTTCAAATATGACATCGCCGCCTTTGCCGCCGTCGCCTCCGTCCGGCCCGCCGCTGGCAACATATTTTTCTCTTCTGAAGCTTACGTGACCGTCACCGCCCTTGCCTGAGCGGATGATAATTCTGGCGCGGTCTGCAAACATACTAACCCCCTGATTCTGAAAAGGGCCTCAAACCTCGAAAGATTTGAAGCCCTAAGTCATGGGAACCCCAAAGGTTCCGTAAAAGTCTTAAAAAGCTGTAATAATAAACCGCATACGCAGAGTTTGCATTATTCTGCTTCTGCAGCAACGATGGAAACCTGCTTCTTGTCGCGGCCTTTACGAGTAAAACGTACAACGCCGTCGCAAAGTGCAAAAAGTGTATAATCGTTTCCGCATCCTACGTTTTCACCCGGATGGATCCTGGTTCCGCGCTGTCTGTAAAGAATATTTCCGGCTTTTACAAACTGGCCGTCTGCTCTCTTGGCGCCAAGTCTCTTGGACTCGGAATCACGGCCGTTCTTTGTGGAACCAACACCCTTTTTATGAGCGAACAGCTGAAGGTTCATTTTCATCATGGTGTTATACCTCCCTGATTATCAACTTAAAGTATCTGTGGTTGAGACCTTTTTCCACATCGGTCAGGCCAAGGACCAGGGAATCCATTAAAAGCTTTGCCTCAGGACTTAGATCACCCTGAAAACGGACACAGATAAAACCGTCCCGGTCTTCCGATTCAAACGGTACATCAGTGAATTGTTCCAGTGAATTGACCGCATTGATGGAAAGTGCGGATACGGCAGCACATACGATATCGAAGTTTTCCGCCGCATAGCCTGCATGCCCCTTTATTTCAAAGCCAATGTAATTGCCCTTATGTTTTCTGACCTCTGCCCGGATCATAAGTTATGCATTGATCTTTTCGATCTTGACTTTTGTAAACAACTGTCTGTGACCGTTTTTCTTGTGGTATCCGGTCTTGGGTTTGTACTTGTAAACGATGACTTTCTTTGCCTTGCCGTTCTCAACTACGGTTGCGGTCACGCTTGCGCTCTTGACATCGTCGCCGACCTTCAGGCCATCATTCTGGACTGCCAGTACCTGATCAAAGGTTACGGTCTCGCCGGCTTCTGCGCCGAGCTTTTCGACACGGATCACGTCACCTTCTGAAACTTTGTACTGTTTACCACCCGTTGCAATAATTGCATACATTCTGCAGCACCTCCTGCTATAAAAAACTCGCCAGATCCGGTGGTCTTATAAGACACTTA
>CACZPF010000435.1 GCA_902782975.1 uncultured Lachnospiraceae bacterium | reverse complement strand
ATGGCTGCGCCGACAGTATATGCCCAGCATGCATTTTCAAAACAGATGGGCTGAATGCCTTTGATCTGATCATAAACGTTCAGTCCGGCATCCTTTGTAATCTTTTCCGCCTCTTCGATCGAAGCGATTCCATAGCTGTTCAGAACAGAATTGATCTTGTCAATTCGTCTTTCATAGGATTCAAATAAAGCCATATCTCGTTACCTCCTCTTATCAAACGATCATTCTTTTCTCGGATCAATAATCTTGACAGCATCTGCTACGCGGCCATACTGACCTTTTGCCTTTTCCCATGCAGTGTTGGGGTCATCACCCTTCTTAATAAAGTCAGTCATTTTGCCGAGGCTTACGAACTGATATCCGATGATCTCGTCATCAGCATCCAGTGCGATTCCGGTAACATAGCCTTCTGCCATTTCAAGGTAACGGGGGCCTTTTTTCAGAGTTCCGTACATGGTTCCGACCTGAGAGCGGAGACCTTTTCCAAGATCCTCCAGACCTGCGCCTACAGCCAGGCCGTCTTCTGAAAATGCAGACTGTGAACGTCCATAAGCGATCTGCAGGAACAGTTCACGCATGGCAGTATTGATCGCATCACAGACAAGGTCTGTATTGAGAGCTTCCAGTACAGTAAGACCCGGAAGGATTTCTGCTGCCATAGCCGCAGAATGAGTCATTCCCGAACATCCGATGGTCTCTACCAGCGCTTCCTGGATGATTCCTTCTTTAACATTCAGGCTCAACTTGCATGCGCCCTGCTGCGGAGCACACCAGCCGATTCCATGTGTAAAACCGCTGATGTCCTTAACCTCTTTTACCGGCACCCATTTTGCTTCCTCCGGAATTGGAGCCGCTCCATGATGCACGCCCTGAGCCACAGGACACATCTCTTCTACTTCGCGTGAATAAATCATTGTAAAAACTCCTTTCAATAAAAATGTGGTTTTCAGGTTGCTTTGATTTTTCATCTTACAACTATGGCTTATTTTCTCATAAATCAGGCCGCAAGTCCAGATATTTTTTTGCCAAACCCGGTCGGATATGTTAATATATCATAAAAACCGAAAGGAACCTGCCAACCATGACACAGCCTCGATCCATTTTTCCCGAACGGGCACAGATTTTAAGCGGGAGCGCTCTTAAGCTGATCGCGATCCTGGTGATGCTGCTGGATCATGTCGCTGTCGCTTTCTTCAGGAGCATGCCTTCCACCAGCACAGCGTCGTTCGTTCTATTTAATAAACCCTACAGTATATACGGCATCAGCCGTGATATCGGAAGGATCGCGTTCCCGATCTTCTGTTTTCTGCTGACCGAAGGGTTTCTGCACACCCGCAATCGTCTGAAATATGGGCGGAATCTTTTTCTGTTCGCTCTGATCTCCGAGCTTCCATGGAATTATGTCCATTCCGGATCCTGGAAATATGCAAAACAGAATGTCTATTTTACCCTGCTTCTCGGATATCTGGGAATGTGGGTCATCGAGTATTTCTGGGAAAAAAGACTGATCCAGACGGCACTTATTCTGGCTCTTCTTTTTGTTTCCGTGAAACTTTCCGCCGACTATGGATGGCGCGGATATATTTTTATCCTGCTCATGTACATGCTTCGAAACGAACGTCCGGCCCAGGCTGTCTGCGGTTCCTGCTGGCTGTACTACGAATGGAAGGCCTGCTTTGCTTTTATACCCATTAATCTTTACAACGGAAAGAGAGGGTTCATACAGGGTGCCGTCGGCAAATATCTTTTCTATGCCTTTTATCCGGCACATCTATTCATCCTTGGCCTGTTGAAATATATCATTCTGGCAGGATAACTCTTCGTGTGCATGACCTTTTTGGATATACCATCAGGTCATGCACTTTTTTATTTCTGCTTTATAACGATCTCATCTTTGTTTTTATAGATACTGTCTGCGGGAACACAGCCCCGTACAGGCGAGAGAGGGTATACATTCGTATTGCGCCCGATCACGGTTCCCGGATTGAGGACACTCCCGCATCCGACTTCTACATAATCACCCAGCATGGCGCCGAACTTCTTTACACCTGTCTCTATCTTCTCCTGACCGTCCTTTACGACCACAAGCTTTTTGTCCGATTTTACATTAGAACAGATGGAACCCGCACCCATGTGGGATCTGTACCCGAGGACAGAATCACCGACATAATTATAGTGAGGGACCTGCACTTTGTTAAACAGAACGGCGTTTTTAAGTTCTGTGGAATTGCCGACCACGGCACCCTCCCCTACGATCGCTTTTCCGCGGATAAACGCGCAGTGGCGTACTTCGGCATCCTTCCCGATAATACAGGGGCCGGTGATCGAAGCCGTGGGAGCGACCCTGGCGCTTCTTGCGATCCACACGTCATCTGCCGGATGATCATATTCATCAGGAGATAAGGTGCTGCCAAGCTTTAAGATAAAATCACCGATTTCCGGCAGAACTTCCCAGGGATAGTTCTTCCCTTTAAACAGGTCTGCGGCGATGGTCTCATTCAGATCAAGAAGATTTTCGATGGTGTAGTCTTTTAACATGTGCATTATCCTCCTCTTTTTGCTGTACTTTTTGTCTTATAATTGGACGCTGCCTCATCAAACAGACGCCGAAGTGCTGTCTGGTTACCGCTTCGCTGTACCTGGTCCGTGCGCACGCGGACAAACTTCTCCAGCTTATCCATATACTCCTTCTGGGTGATCGTTCCTTCCGCTACGTAATTCAGTCCTTTCTCCCAGCTGGCGGTAAGATCCGGATTTAAAAGCTGCCGGATGGACAGGTCGACAACGTCATATACCATTTCTCCCAACAGAGTCGGGGTAATGATCTGCGTTTTTTTATTCAGGTTCAGATACTGGATCTTAAACAGCTTGGACAATATTTCTGCCCGGGTAGCACTGGTACCTATCCCTGCACCCTTGATCTGTGCCCGGAGTTCTTCATCCTCTATGAGCTGTCCGGCATTTTCCATGGCAAGGATCATCGTCCCTGAATTATAACGTTTCGGAGGAGATGTCTCTCCTTCTCTGATCGACAGGTCGTCGACCGGAAGTATATCATTCTTTTTTAATTTCTGCAATGCCGAAAGCAGGGCGGTATCACACGAAACCTCCTCTTCTTCCTGAGAGCTTCCCTTCTGCTCCTTATCCTCACTTTTCCGGCTGATAAAAGAAAGATGCGCAACCTTAAGGTATCCTTCATCCAGAAGGACCCGGAAGGAAGAGAAAAAGGTTTCTTCAGACGTCTCACCAGCATTTATATCTTCCGGCGCATGCTTCATCCTGGTGACAAGGCTGATCTTCTGGTATACAGCCGGCGGATAAAAGATGGAAAGAAACCTCCGTACAATAGTCTCATAAACTTTGCTCTTTGTTCCGGCAAGGCCTGCAAGTGCGCCAAGTCCCTGTCCTGTGGGAATGATGGCATAATGGTCTGTGATCTGTTTGTCATTTACATACCGGGTCTTCGCCAGGTTTTTATAAGTCCCCTTATCAAGAATGTCCGCCGCGATATCTCCGGCGACAGAGTAGTTTTTCAACCCGCCCAGATTTTTATGGATCTCCTTTGCCACTGCGGTTGACAGCACATGTGCATCGGTCCTGGGATATGTGACAAGTTTCTTTTCGTAGAGTTCCTGCACGATTTTCAGTGTCTCATCCGGACTGATCTTAAAAAGTTTCGAGCAGACATTCTGTAATTCCGCCAGATTAAACAACAGGGGCGGGTTTTTATTTTCTTTCTTTTTCTCGATCTTTTCTACACGGCAAGTAAGAGGCGGATTCCCGGAAAGCTCCCGGATCAGTTTTTCGGCATCTTCTTTTTTACGGAACCCGTTCTCTTTATAGAGAAGCGGCGAGCCGAAATACCTGCTGCCCTCCACTGCCCTCCACTCTCCGTCAAAATGCTCCCCTGCCAGGGCAATGCTGCTGATCACCCTGTAAAAAGGAGTCTTGACAAAGGTTCGGATCTCTCTTTCTCTTCTGACGACCATACCCAGCACACAGGTCATGACTCTTCCCACGGAGATCGCCTGATACCTGCTTCCAAGGTAGCTGCTTACATTGTAACCATATTTTAAAGACAGAGCACGGGAAAAATTGATCCCCATCAGATAATCTTCTTTTGCTCTCAGATAGGCGGACGCGCTCAGGTTATCATATTCCGAAATATCTTTTGCCTCGCGGATCCCCCTCAGTATTTCCTCTTCTGTCTGAGAGTCGATCCAGACACGCTTCTGCGTCTTGTTTTTAACGCCGGCCATCTGCGCGACCAGCCGGTAGATATATTCTCCTTCCCGCCCGGAGTCCGTACAGACATATATCGTGTCCACATCCGGGCGATTCAAAAGACCTTTTACGATATCAAACTGCCTGCTTACGTCCGGAATCACTTCGTAAAGAAATTCCTCTGGCAGAAAGGGCAATGTATCAAAACTCCATTTTTTATACTTTATATCATATTTTTCCGGATAACTCATGGTCACAAGATGACCGACACACCAGGTCACTACACTGTCATCGGATTCCAGATAGCCGTCCCGCCTGGTGCCTCCGATGTGCAGTACCCTGGCAAATTCCTGTGCCACACTGGGTTTTTCCGCAATATACAGTGATTTTGCCATAATCTTCTCTTTGTCTGCCTCTTCAGGTATCGATTCTCTGGCGTGCTACCAGATCTGCAAAGAAGCCGTTTTTCTTGATCAGTTCTTCGTAGGTGCCGTCTTCCGTGATCCTTCCGCCGTCCAGCACAAGGATACGATCACAGTGCCGGATGGTGGAGAGCCTGTGCGCAATGACGATCCTGGTACACCTCATCCTGTCCAGTGCGTCCGATACCTGCTTCTGGGTAATATTGTCGAGCGCTGAAGTTGCTTCGTCAAGAAGCAGGAGCTTCGGTTTTGGTGCCACTGCCCTGGCGATCATGATCCGCTGCCTCTGACCGCCCGAAATCCCTCCGGCGCCTTCCTGAAGTACCGTGCTCATGCCCATGGGCATAGCCCGGATATCATCCGCAAGTCCCGCGATCTCTGCCGCTTCCCAGGCATCCTGAAGGGTCAGCGTGGGGTCGGATATAGTGATGTTTTCAAAGATACTGCCGCTGAAAAGATCACCATCCTGCAGAACCGTGCCGATGCGTTTTCGAAGCGACCCAAGATCCAGCGTCTGTATATCCTTTCTGTCATAAAAAATCGCGCCTTCCTCCGGCTTTTCAAACCCCAGAAGAAGTCTCAGAAGGGTCGATTTGCCGCACCCGGTCTTCCCTACGATAGCTACGTACTGGCGGGCCGGAATGGTCAGGCAGAGATCGTCCAGAATCTTCCGGCCTTCTTTTTCATAACGGAACGAAACATGGGAAAGTTCGATACTTCCGGTAATACTGGTCACAGATTCTCTTCCGGTATGTTTCTCCGGTTCTGCCTCCATGAGGGGTTTTATGATCTCCAGGCTCGGCTTTACAGTTGCTGCGGTAACAGCCACTGAAGAAATGGCTGCAAATGCCGAAGAAATGTAGGCATAAGCCGAATTGAAGGAATAGTAATCCGCCACAGAGACTCCGGATCTTACTGCTATAAAGTACATAACGATCGTTCCAATCAGTGAGATGGCTGTGCTGATGACTGAACTGAGCTTAATGATCGCAGGCGGGTTGAATTTTATATCCGCTTCCCTGGTATAAATGTCCATCCACTTTGAGAAGACACGGTTTTCAGCGCCTGACAGACGGATTTTTTCGATTCCGTTGATCAGTGCGTAGACAAGACCTTTTTCCTTAGCGGCGAGACCCATCATTTCTTTGTTTCTCTCTGCCTGCATAAAATTCACGATCAGATTCAGCGTCAGGGTGAGGATGGTCACCACGAGGGACGGCAGCACCAGAGATTTCGCATACGAAAAGATCTGCGTCAGATAGACCAGGGAAAAGATCCCGGTCACTGCCGTCGATAAGATCACGTCCACCAGCGTGCTGCACAGAGAATTCATATAGTTCAGGTACTGGCTGAGCTCACCGGAGCTGTAGGTCTTAAAAAAGTCTGCCGGAAGCGAAAGGACACGCATCATGGCTGCTGCCTGCACATTCACATTCAGCTTTGTCCGGATCCGTGAAAGAACCAGCTGCCGGATAATCGTGAGCAGAAAATTTCCCACAGATGCGAAGAGCATAAAACTCATGACCGCTCCCAGAAGCCTGGTACTGCCATACCCGACCACATCGCTCATCAGAACATGATTCAGTCTCGGCATAAGCATACCTGTCAATGTGATGACAAGAGCCGAAAGGAAGAAGGATACAATATCCCATCCCCTTAAGGATTCCAGCATATACTGAAACAGATCCTTTATCCTGATCTTTCTAAGCGGCAGCGGGCGGTAAAAGCAGTATGCCTCATCACCCAGCTTTTTCTCCTCAGATGCAGTAACACGTACATATTTGCCCGTTGCAGGATCCCTGTAGGTATAGACACCTGCCGAATTATGAAATACCGTGATCACTGCGCCGTTTTCCCTGATCGTTGTGATCATGGCGCCCATGGCATCCCGATGCCATCCCTCTTCCAGCAGGACCTTCCGGTACATGATATCCGAAGCAGAAAGAAGATAATCCAGCTTTTCATCCAGTGTCTTCAGCCTGCCGGGGATCTCCTGGACCCGGATGCCAAAATATTTAAGAAGCACTTCCAGTGCGTCGTCGACATCTGTCCCTTCCGCAAAACTCTTTCCTGACTTATGCCCGGTAACCGTCAGATGGAGCTTTTCGAAGGAGTCGGACAGAAGCCTTCTCTCCTGCTTTTTCCGATATTCGATTTGTTCGTCAAACCAACTCATATATTCCCCTTATCTGTTCTTACTCACTGGTCACCAGCCGGGTATAAGCCCCGCCTTTTTTAAGAAGTTCCTCATGAGTCCCGCGTTCAACAATATGTCCGCGGTCCAGTACAACGATCTCATCACAATCACGGATCGTGGAAAGTCTGTGCGCGATGATAATACAGGTGATCCCCCGCTCGCTGATCGATCTGACCACCTCAAATTCCGTTTTTGCATCCAGCGCGGAAGTTGCTTCATCCAGAATACAGATGGTCGGGTCCTGCGAAAGGGCCCGGGCGATCTCGATCCTCTGCCTCTGTCCTCCGGAAAAGTCCCGTCCGTTTTCAGTCATCTTGTGCTGATAACCTCCCGGCCTCACGACAATATCTTCATGGATTCCCGCATCCCTCGCAGCCATGATCACCTCAAAATCTTCAATAGAAGAATCCCACATCTTAATATTCTGGGCGATCGTATCTTCAAAAAGCGTCACATTCTGGTCGATGACCGCAACTGAACCGATAAAAACATTCCGGTCGATCTGATCGATCGTTTTGCCGTCAAAGGTAATACTCCCGCTCCATGGCCTGTACAGGCCGCTGAGGAGCTTTGCCAGCGTGGATTTTCCACATCCCGAACGCCCCACAAGTGCCACCTTCTGTCCAGGCTTTACCGTCAGATTAAAGTTCGTGATCAACGGCTCTCCAAGAGGCGCATAGCCAAAACAGATATCCTTCATCTCGATCTGGCCGCTGAGTTTCTCATATTCTTCTGTCTTTACCTTTTCATCCAGGTTCGGATCGGCCGGATAACTCATGACATCATCCACCCGTTCCATCTGGGTGATCATCTCCTGCAGGGACTGTCCTGCACTGATCAGAGAATTTGCAGGCTGCATAAAAGAACCTAAAAAGCCCTGGAATGCCATCACCATACCGATGGTAAAAGATCCGTGGAGCACAAGGTATACACCGGTCCCGAGAATGATCAGATTTGTCAGCGAGGTGACCGCAGACGGAATGGTGCTTAAAAATGTATTCAGACGGATAAATTTATAATTCTGAGTATTGACACTCGCCTGGAACCCTGCCCACCTGCTGAAAACGCCTTTCTCAGCGCCGCTCGCCTTGATCGTCTCGATCATGCGGATGTTCGAGGCTGTAGCGGCAGAAAGCTTTGCGCTGTCGCGCATCTGTACCCTGGTCAGGTTGATCCGCCGTGTCGAGATCACAGCGGAGACCGCCATATTGATAAGAATGGCCCCGATCCCGATCGCTGTCAGAAGGAGGCTGTACTTGATCATGACAACCAGATAAAAGATCATCATCAGCGTATTAAGGGCAAGAGGCGCAAAGGTATTGACCAGCGTCCCGGCAATAGCCGAATTTGTCATCTGCCGGTCGGCAATGTCCGCGGATAAACGCTGTCCGAAAAACTGCATCGGCAGCCGGAGCACTTTCCACAGATACCCGGCGCTCCCCACGGCTTCCATCTTTCCCTGGATCCTCAGGCTGTACACCGTTGATATAAAAAGCACCAGAATATTTACGGCACCGAACAGACTCATGGCCACGATGAAGGGAAGCAGCCAGTCCGGATTGCGGCCGCTCAAAAGCCTGTCCAGGAATACCCGGCCGAATACCGGGCTGATAATGCCCATCAGAGAAGAGATCGTTGTCGTAAGCACGACAAAGATAACAGCGGAGGAAGTCCCCTCCAGCCTTTCTCTGGCATAGGAAAATACACTCTTCTTTTTGCCGGAGGGTACAAATCCCTCGTCCGGTTCGAACGTGAGCGTTACCCCTGTATACTCTCTGTCAAATTCTTCCATGGAAACATCCAGGCGGCCGCGGGCCGGATCGTTCAGGACCGCTTTGCCTCTTCGAAACCCGCAGAGCACCACAAAATGATTAAACCCCCAGTGAATAATACAGGGAAACGGCCCTTCCTTGATCAGATCTTCGGGCTCGATCTTCCAGGCAGATGCCTTCATTCCATAGCTTCTGGCGGCAACCATGATATTTTTGGCACTGGCGCCGTCCCTGGAAACACCGCAGTCTACCCTCGCCTGTTCCAGCGGTATCCATTTCTGATAATAATGCATGATCATCGTCAGCGATGCCGCGCCGCACTCGAGCGCTTCAAGCTGCATGACCACAGGAACCTTGACGACACCACTGGTTTTTGGCTCAGGAACTCTTTTTTTCATCAGCATCTGATCACCACCTCAATTATCAAAAAACAATGACGCCGGCGTCATTGTTTCCGTCACAAGAGTACCGGACTTTATTCCTTCTTCAGAAACCGGCTCTTTAAGCTCCACAGGATATACAATATCACCAACTGAGAGCTTTCCTGCCAGGATCGTATAGATATTGGTCTGTTCCGTGATCACCTCAGGTTCCAGCGCTGAGGGAACCAGTTCCATCTGCTGGCCGTCTACTGTAACCGTGCGGTGTTCGATCACACCCGGAAGGGCCTGTGCGGGAACAAGACAGATACTTTTTCCGTTCTCCGTAACGATGGCAGCCGGCGCTGTCGCATCGATCCTGCCGTAAATTCCCCAGATGCATACACCGATGAGCAGCATGATCACCGCCGCAAGGACAAGCCAGACCCCTGCCGACGTCACCCGGAGATAATCATTCAGTTTTTCCGGTGATTCCAGCCGCTCAATGCTTTTCTCACGAAATATGCTTTCTTTTTTTGTTTGTTCCGCCATTTGGTCTCCTTTCATAGCAGCAGGATCATCAGGCAATTGCGAAACTCCCTGCTTCGATTGAATTGCAGATCCCGCTATTACCTGCAGTAAACTCACACACTCTCCCGGGTCATCTGCCCGTCCGCAATATGAAGCACGTAATCGCAGATGGAAAGAGCCGCTTTTCTATGTGTCACGATGATACAGGTCTTATCCCGCATCGCCGAAATATTTTCCAGAAGCCTTGCCTCTGTTTTTTCGTCCAGCGCGCTGGTCGCTTCGTCCAGCAAAAGGATAGGTGCTCTTCCGAGAAGTGCCCGGGCAACAGCCACCCTCTGGGCCTGCCCCTCAGACAGACCGATTCCCCTTTCTCCAAGAACAGCGCCAAGACCGATCTCTTCCACCACATGTTCAAGACAGGCAGCCTTGACGACCCTTTCAATGTCTTCCTCCGAAGCATGGTCTGTAAACATGGTCAGATTGTCTCTTAAAGTCCCCGAGAATAACGTATTACCCTGGGGCACATAGGCAAACAGCCCCCGTGTACCCCGGCAGGCATTTACTCTTCGGCCGTCCAGACAGAAAGCCACCTCTCCGGAAGTGGGATGGTAAATTCCCAGCAGCAGCTGGAACAGAGAAGTCTTCCCTCCGCCGGACATCCCGGTAAGAGCCATAAAATCGCCCTTCCTGATGGTCCAGTTAATATTGGTGAGGACCTCTTCCACGCCGTCATCATATTTAAACGTAATATCGTCCAGACAGATGGAATCAAAATCCTCCAGCTTCTCTCCTTCTTCTTCAGGGGGAAGCGCTGTCAGCTCCAGTACTCTTTCAGAAGAAGAGATGACGCCATAGGCCTGCCCTGCGATATTGACAGCATTTGCGATAGGCGCCTGGATACGGCCGATCAGCTGCAGCATGGCCGCAAGAGAGCCGTATGTCAGGTTGCCGCGGAAAATATTTGTGCATCCCCAGATCATGCAGACCAGCCAGGACAGATCAAACACCAGTCCCATGCTGTCGTTCATACGGAAGCTGAACATCCCCTGCCTGATCTGCTCTTCCTTTAATTTCCGCTGAAAGTCGGAGATGACACCTGCCGCCCTTTTTTCCGAGACACTGGATTTAATCAGGCGGATATTCTCAAGTGTTTCCTGCACGTGGGCATGAAGTGCGCCTTCGGCTTCCTGCATTCTTTTGTGCCTTTTTTTCATGGGATTCCGGAACAGAAGCACAAGTCCCAGGCCCAGAAGACCTCCGGCCGCCATCAGGATCACAAAATGCCAGTCCATGGAGATCAGGATAGCTGCCGCTCCCACAAAACTCACAAGGATACTGATAAAATTCGGCAGGATATTCATGACGCCGTTTTTGATCACCGAAAGATCCGAAAACACACGGTTGACCAGCTCTCCGCTGTGATACCCCTTGATGGCGGCATAATCCCTGGAAAGAAGCTCATGAATGAGCATTCCCTGCATTGATTCCTGCAGCTCGGCGGAAGCATGGGTCCTCAGCAATGCCCTTCCCGCCGAAAGTGCATGCTGTATCAGAATAATGATGCCAAGAAGGACGGCATATCTTCGAAGCATTCCCATATCCGAAGAGACGGCCCCGTCCACCAGGCCTCGCGTCGCCAGTGTAAAGAAAAGCGAACACACAGTCGTCACGGCTGTCAGCAGGCAGACCAGCAGGACCTTAAGATGTACAGGTTTAGACCAGCGGATGACTGCAGACAGCCCGGGACTGTGAAATAATTTTTTAATTTTTCGAAGATTATCCAACACGATCGATCAGTCGCAGCCTCCTTTTTACTGTCAGAAAAAAACAAACTTACTCTGCTTTATACTACCATAAAACCCAGCTGACCTCAACATATTTTACTGCCTGCCTCCGGCCAGCCACCTCTTCGCCTCACAGCCGACAAAATCCCCCTCCAGAATGCAGATCACATCCGGAAGCGGCTTCTGATTTTCCCTGAACTCCTTTTCCACCTTTTCTCTTGCTTCTTTTTCTGTATAAGCATAAACGATCCCATCACAGAAGGGCTGTTCTTCCCCTGTGTGATAACCCTCCCATTCATATCGGTTCATTACTGACTCACTCCTTACTTAATTCAGATCTGACACACATATGACTACCCGGCATAAAAATTATAGTAAACGACAAAGTTCTTTTACTTTGGCGTTTACTGCGCCGGATCTGCGCCGCTTTTAGCGGCATATTTCCTCTGCAGATCCGTGCGCATCCTGCCGGAGGCTTATAGT
>CACZPF010000434.1 GCA_902782975.1 uncultured Lachnospiraceae bacterium | reverse complement strand
CAAAAAAAAGACTTTGATCATTTTTCACAAAACGATTGTTCTTTTTCTCCGTTCACGTCAAAATCACCCCAAAAAGGCCGGAAATTGTGGATAATGGGGATAACTCGGGGTATAACTCCTTATTTCAATGCCAAATCATGCCCTTCACAAATGTGGATAACTCGGTTTGGGCCTCCCGGACCCCGATCACTTCCGGGTGAGTGATGCCCCGAAATAGATTTTTCACTTTGTGAACTTTTTTACTTGACAGGAAAAAAAGAAGCCCCCCGCCGCAATGTCTCATATTATTCGTCAGATTATGATGCAAATTATCAGACTGCTCTTCCGGTCGTCCTCTGCTTCCCCCACCAGCCCGAGACTGGCTTTCCGAACCTGATTATGATACACTGACTGCGCAGCGGCACCTCAGACTGCCGCGAATAATTCTTACAGGAGGAAATACTAAATGAAAAAGAAATTGATCGCTGTACTGGCCACAAGCGTAATGCTGACCAATATATTTGCTGCAGCTCCTGCTGTTATGGCACAGGAAACCGGATCGTCCGAAGACGGCCTCGATCTTGGCAGCCTGATCGGCAATCTTGTCCAGGAACTTTCTGAAGACCCCGAAGTATCCGAGCTAATCAACTCAGCGGCGCAGCAGCTTGAAAATATCGACGTAAGCAGCCTGACAGCCGAGGACGGGCCTTTAGCCGGACTCCTTAACGGGGACATTGATCTTAATTCCCTGCTCTCCGAGGACGGCCCCCTGGCTGAACTCCTTGGTGAGAATGTCGATCTTGAATCTCTGTTTGCCGAAGACGGACCTCTGGCCGGTATGCTCAGTGAAGTGCAGAACGAGGACGGTTCCATTGACTATCAAAAAGCTCTGAACCTGTTATACAGCATGTTTGCCGCAGATTTTTCCGGTCAGGGACAGAACGCGGATCCTTCCGTTGTGATGGATGACTATATGAATATCCTGATCGAAAGATTTGGTGAGGGCGATGTCAGCCTTCCCGTTAAAAACATTGTCGCCGGCGGCGCCGACGAAAACGGATACTTCACCATGCTCGGTGACTTCTGGGTATACAACTATGCCAATGAAGACGGACAGCTTAAATTCCTCTCCTGCGCACAGCAGCCGGCTCTGCTTACCGCTGTTCCTACGGACGACGGATCCTTCCAGCTCGAATATGACGAAGCTGCGGACGGAGAAGGCTATGATCAGGAGATCGCACGCCTTTGCGAAGAAGGAACAGACATGACAGCGGAGGAATTTTTCAATGCCACCGACGAAGAGACCCGCGACCTGATCCTCTTCAACAGCTTTGTTCAATATGCGGGCGAAAATCCCGAGATCACCGCATTTGAATATAACGGTCAAATGTACACTGTCGAAGAAGCACAGGATTACATCAACGCCTGCTATGAAGCCATCTGGGCGGCATTTGAAAATGATACCGAAGGTGTGACCGAATAATAACCTTTTGGTTCCGGAAAAAAAGATGACGGGGAATTAAATCCCTGTCATCTTTTTTATTTACTGCTTAATGCCTTTGCATAATGGTTGTCCGCCGCAGCGACTGCAAAATTGACCATCTTTGCTCCCGTATAAACGGAATAATGCAGTCCGTCGCCTTTTCTGGTCTCCGGATCCATGGAGCTCCAGCCGGTCTTTAACAGATAAGAGAATGTATCGATATAAGTGTAGGCACTTCCGGCGCCGGAGCGAAGCTTTTTATTGAAAGCCATGATCTTGGGCATGGTTCTTGTATTAATTCCCCCGCCCGTTGTCTTCAGCCAGTATTCACAGCGGCCTCTGTGGAACGGGTTCACGCTCATGACATACAGGTCACAGCGGTATTTTTTCAGAACAGCCGCGATTCTCTTATAAAACAGAATATACCGGTCAATGTTCTCCAGGTCGTTGACCCCGAACTCGGAGATCACCGCAGATCTGCCTTTCAATATTCCGGCCGCTTTCCTGTCCTTCAGGTATCCCAAAATCCTAAGCCAGGCGCCGCCTCTTCGTGTCGGGTCCAGACCGATCAGCCACCGGTAGCCCGATCCGGCGCTGGCCACAAAGGTCACCTTTTTCGGCGTCGTACCGAACTGCCTCTTCGCAAACGCGAGTCTCGAATCCCCCATTAAATAAATCCGTTCATATCTCCTGGGGCTTTTCAGCATAGAGGCAGAGAACGCCGGTTCCTTCTTTCTCTCGGAGATCACCATGTAGTAGACACTGCTTGATGTGGGTATTTTAGCATCTTCCACATACAGCGGATTGCAGGTCTTATTCTTTTTTATATCCCATCCGATCAGCGTTTTTCCGCTGCCCAGATCAGGAGACGGAAAACGCACCGAAGCCGTTCTTTCCAGTGTCTGATACAGAGTTCCGTTGCTGAAATACAGGTAGATCAGGTCGTCTCGGACCTTTCTTTTTTTGTAGACGGCGTAATAGGTGATGTTGTCCGCGGCGCGGATCTTCTTTCCGGCCTCGAAGATCTTTTCGCTGCTGCCCTTCTCGCGGGACCAGCCCAAAAACTTCAGATCATCGTAGTTTTCCAGTTCCGGAAGCTTGTACAGAGTAGTCGCCGGCACCACTTTTTTCAGTGATTTGTACGCGTCTCCGCTCTGCCGGCGGTAAGTGATCGTGCACTTATAAGTCCTGATCAGGGAAAAATTGGCTTTTCCGGTGATCTTGATGATCGATCCCTCAGCCTCACGGATGACTTTTCCGTCCATCTTCCCTTCCCACAGGTAACTGCCGTCACCGTGGATAACAGGAAGCTGCAGCTTATCTCCCGGCTCGACCTGCGCATTCCATTTTGAATAAGAATTTTTAAAAGTACCGTTTGAAGCAGTCTGTCCGAAACGGATATTCACTAAAGTCACTTCTCCGGCCAAAGCACAGATGCTGAAAAGACAGACGAATACAAACGCCATGACAAGCGTTCTTAGCTTTCCTGAGCTCATCCGCATCCCCTCCTTCCGGTTTATCGAAGCATATGATAGCACAACACGACATGAAGTACAATGTACGAAATCCGTTCGCTCTGCCTATGAAATCATCTATTTTTTTGTTTTCTCTTATAACAAAATGATCCAGATGGTCTTCCATACGATATGAGCCCCTGCGTGTGCCATTATGGCATACTGCATGCCGTATCTGCGATACAGGTGTCCGAAGACCAGGCCGCCGGCACCGTTCAGCAAAAAGCATCGCGCCAGAATCATCGGCGTTATT
>CACZPF010000433.1 GCA_902782975.1 uncultured Lachnospiraceae bacterium | reverse complement strand
GATGCCTGCTGTCTCTGCAGCATGACCGCGGCGATCTCGGGAGCATATGCAAGGTAGGTGATCCGTGCTTCGATGATCTCAAGACCTGCCTCGGCAACCTTGTTCTGGATCTCGTCGCGGATCCTCCGGGCAACGACCTCGCTGGAGCCTCGGAGGCTTCCTTCATCGGCGATCCCGTCTCCGGTGGTATCTACGTTGGGAGCCACGTCGTAAGGATAGTTACGAACGATATTCCTCAGAGCGCTGTCGCACTGAAGAGAAAGATATTCTTTGTAATTATCCACATTAAAAACTGCTTTGGCGGTATCGGTGACTCTCCACATGACTGCGATCCCGATCTCCACAGGATTCCCGAGACAGTCATTGATCTTCTGACGGTTGTTGTTGAGAGTCATGATCTTCAGAGAGATTTTTCTGCTGGGGAGTTCAACACCTGCATTGGTTCCCGCAACAAGGATCTTCTGGATTCCGCTGCTGCCTCCGTCCACATCGCCGCTCTGGTTCAACCTGGTTTTGGCTGCCGGATTGACACTGGAGCAGAATGGATTGACAAAATAGAAGCCTTCTTCTTTTATCGTCCCGATATATTTTCCGAACAGTGTGAGAACAAGCGCTTCCTGCGGTTTCAGAACCTTTAATCCGCCGATCAGGATGGGTGTGCAGGCGACGAGCAGAATGCCGGCAACGAGCAGGACAACACCTGCCGGCGTTACTTTTTTATCCAGCTGTATCCCGCCAAAAATGATTCCGACGATTCCCAGTATCTCAAGTACGATTATACCGAGCAGTACAACCATGCCATTCTTTTTTCCCTGCAGTATTTTCTCTTTCATGACAAGACCTCCTTATTCAACAGCACCTGCTTTGATATATGTGAATTAATATGATGTTTATAAGATATCATTTTGATATCATTTTGTCAAGAGGCTTTGTTAATTTTTTGATAAATGGATTTTACAGGTAATTGCGAAACTCACTGGTAAGTTTGAATGGTATGAATCTTCAAACATCCGCAGAATAACGATGTAAACTTTTCGTCATAATGATCAATCTCCTCTCTTTGCATGCGCTCCGTCGTTTTAATGACAAATCACATATTTTTAATTTTATATATTGCTTATTTTGTTGACAACATCATTTTTATGTGTTATTATCTGATCATGAAGTATCCAGCATACACAGGAACGGTACTTTCTTTGCATTTCTGTACAGATAAAGCAGATTATTAAAAGGAGACTTTTTTATGCCGCGCAAAAGCATTGTAAGATCAACACCCGATACAGCAAATATGATCGATATGAGGACCGGCCAGCCGGCCAGGGTCTCATCTCTTCCTGTCATCTGTGAACGGATCCGCCATTACCGGGAGCAAAGGCATATCGAACAAAAGGAACTGGCCAAAAAACTCGGCATCACTCCCAATACCATCAGCAACTGGGAAAACGGCCGCGCCCGGCCGGATATCAACCTGGTCCCGGGTCTGTGTGATGCTCTGGATGTAAACCTCTATCAGCTCTACGGCATGGCAGCACCTGCCGCAGAAAAGATTACCGGACGTGAGCGCAGCCTGCTCAGTTCCTTCCGGGAATTATCGGAAAGCCACAAATACGCTGTCGAAGTACTCGCCTCCACCCTGGTCAATGTCCAGACTGCCGAAGCCAGTCCCAGGATCCGCGTGCTTCCTCTTTTTGAGCGTGCACTCGCCGCAGGTTTTGGCGACCCGACAGAATTTGAAGATAACAGCACACCGATCTACCTTTATCAGGATCAGATCAGTTCCCGTGCCGACTGCGTATTTACCGTCAGCGGAAACAGTATGGAACCTGTTTATCACAACGAAGACCTGGTTCTGGTAGAACGCATACCAACGGCCGCCTCTCTCACCTATGGCGAGACCGGCGCCTTCATCGTCGGAAATGAAACCTACATTAAACAATATGAAAAAGACGGACTTCACTCCCTCAACAAAGACTACCCTGTCATGCATTTCGGAGATGAGGATTCCGTATACCTTATAGGAAGGGTACTTGGTATACTGGATCCCGCATGGATCGCATCCCAGGAAGAAGTCCGGCTCTACACAACGATCCATAATGAATGATCTGTTTTCTAAAGGGGGTTGTTTTATGAAAGGATATATTACCGGCTCCGGTTTTATGGGTTACATTGATGGAAAATACATGCTTTTTGCCAGTGAAAGCGATTATTTCGAATATCTGCAGCCTTAAATTTCAGCTGTTAGAAGAGGAGTATTAATTTTAAGGGAGAGGGGTTTTACCATGTATAAGTTTTCAAAATTATTCTCAAGAAAAAAGACGCAGAAATTTGAACCTGAACTTTTGATCGCAAAGGATCCATCCAGAAGCGGATCCCGTTTTAAGACACGTGATCATAACTGCTGTACCTGTTATTCATATAAGACCTGCACCGTCACAGAATCTCTGGAGCGCCTGTTTGACGGGCATATTTATCACATACTTTCCGTTTCGACCCGGGATTCTCAGAGCGGTTTTCCGACAGAAGAAGAAATGCACGGTCTGCTCTCCCACCTGGGGTTTGATGCCTCCGGCCTGATGGAGCACTGGGTGACCTCCTCTCCCGGAGAATATCAGCATAGTGATACCTCTTTCTACTGCCAGAGGATGAAAGCGGCCTGATCTTCCGGCGGTCCTCCGCCTGTGCGCATCATCCGAAAATGTGTCTATACATTCTTCCAAAAAAGAGGTGAAAAATCATGTGCCGCCGCTATTCTATCGAAAAACCGCTGGATCCTTCATTAGCGCGCATTATGCAAAAGGCTGAGGACACTTCTCCCTGGACGCAGGGGGCCCGCAAAAAACCTTCCCTGAAGGATCAGATGGTCAGTCATCTCGGAAAGCCTTTTACTACTTCAGGAGAGATCGCTCCATCCTTTATGGTGCCGGTTCTGGCTTCTTCAAAAGAAGGCAGTCACTGTGCAATCTTCCCCATGATATGGGGATGGAACACCACCGGAGGTACAAAAGAGAAAGGCATAAAAGAGAAAGATACAGAAGATAAAGATACAAAAGATAAAGATACAAAAGATAAAGATACAAAAGATAAAGATACAAAAGAGAAAAACACACAAAAAATACTGATCATAAACGCCCGTATAGAGGATACGGGTAATGAATTCTTTTCCGAATCCCTGGAAAGACGCCGGTGTATCATTCCCGCCAGCTGCTACTATGACTGGAAAATATTCCGTTCTTCCTC
>CACZPF010000432.1 GCA_902782975.1 uncultured Lachnospiraceae bacterium | reverse complement strand
GTTACATTGTATGCAAGAACTTCCAGTGCATGGGCGGCATTCTTGTTGCCTTCTTCTGCAGCTGCTTCCAGGTCACGCATGTCGCTGGACACGCCGCCGGAAAGGCCGAGAAGACCGGACTTCTTGTTGAGTACGTTCATTACCTGCGGAAGGTCCAGGTTTTCCTTCTTTGCAACGTATTCCATGATAGCCGGGTCGATGTTGCCGGAACGGGTTCCCATGATCATACCCTCGAGCGGTGTAAGACCCATGGTCGTGTCAATACATTTTCCATTGACGACAGCACTGATGGAAGAACCGTTGCCAAGGTGGCAGACGATCACTTTGGAGTTTTTGGGATCAAGGCCGAGGAATTCTACAGCACGTTTGGAAACGAAGCTGTGGGAGGTTCCGTGGAAGCCGTATCTTCTGACTTTATATTTGTTGTAATATTCGATGGGCAGACCGCACAGATATGCCTTCGGCGGCATGGTCTGATGGAAAGCGGTATCGAATACAGCGACCTGCGGTACGCCCGGCATCAGCTCGGAGCAGACACGGATACCGATCAGGTTGGCCGGGTTGTGAAGGGGAGCCAGATCGTTGCACTCTTCTACTGCTTTGATGACATCGTCATTGATCAGGGTGGAAGCCGCGAACTTCTCGCCGCCATGGACTACACGGTGGCCGATGGCATCTACTTCTTTGAGGCTCTTGATCGCGCCGGTCTTTTCGTTGGTCAGTGCATCAAGAACGAGCTGGATCGCTTCTTTATGGGTAGGCATGGGAGCTTCGGTGATCTCCTTGTCGAGGCCGGCTTTCTGATAAACCAGTCTTCCGTCGATGCCGATTCTTTCGCACAGGCCTTTTGCAAGGACTGCTTCGGTTTCGGAATCGATCAGCTGATATTTAAGGGAAGAGCTTCCACAGTTGATTACTAATACGTTCATTTTTTCTCCTTTCACGGTGCAGTGGATGCGCCCGGATACTGTTTTCTGATCAGTCCTGTGCCTGTGCCTGAACAGCTGTAATGGCAACGACACCTACGATATCATCTGCGGAGCATCCGCGGGACAGGTCGTTTACTGGCTTTGCGATACCCTGGGTGACAGGTCCGTAAGCTTCTGCTTTTGCAAGACGCTGTGCCAGCTTGTAGCCGATGTTTCCGGCATCCAGGTTCGGGAAAATAAGAACGTTCGCTTTTCCTGCAACGTCGCTGCCGGGAGCTTTGGAAGCGCCGACGCTCGGAACGATGGCAGCATCCAGCTGGAATTCGTCGTCGAGCTTAAGCTCCGGATATTCTTCCTTAGCGATGCGGGTCGCTTCGAGAACCTTGTCAACCAGTGCATGCTTTGCGCTTCCCTTTGTGGAATGAGAAAGCATGGCAACGATCGGCTCTTCCTGAACCAGCAGGCGGAAAGATTCTGCGGAGGATTTTGCGATCGCTGCAAGTTCTTCCGGATTCGGATCCTGTACAAGACCGGAGTCGCCGAATACGAATGCGCCGTTTGCGCCATATTCGCAGTCCGGAACGACGATCAGGAAGAATGCAGATACCAGCTTGGTCCCGGGAGCAGTCTTCAGGATCTGGAGGCAGGGACGAAGTGTGTCGGCTGTCGAATGGCAGGCACCGGAAACCATTCCGTCTGCATCGCCCATTTTAACCATCATAACACCATAATACAGATACTGGTTGAGAAGGATGTCCTTTGCCTGCTCGGGAGTCATGCCCTTTTTCTGTCTGAGTTCTACAAGCTTGTCAATATAAGCCGGTGTTTTTTCGTAGGTAGCCGGATCTACAATTGCTGCGCCTTCGATGTTGTAGCCGCCTTCTGCAGCACTCTTCTTTACAGTTTCTTCGTTACCGATCAGGATGATCTTAGCTACGCCTTGTTTAAGGATCTTGTCTGCAGCTTCCAGTGTTCTGTTGTCTTCGGTTTCCGGAAGTACGATCGTTTTTACGTTAGCCTTTGCTCTTTCTTTCAGTACATCAATAAATCCCATGGTGTTATGGCTCCTTTCATTTTTTGTCCGGAATTTCCGCTCCGGACCGCATTTTCACAGCTTTTCCTATTATAACGCGGGATTTGTTGTATTTCAAGAGTTTCCATGATATAAAATATTGGCAGCAGTTATGCCGGGTGTTATAATTTTTGTAATTCACATCGTTTCACAGGAGGATCCATGACTGGCAGGAAAAGTGTCTTTGGTATTATTGCGGAATATAACCCCTTCCACAACGGGCATCTTTATCAGATCGACCAGGTGAGGAAAAATTTCGGGGCGGACTATGTGGTCGTCGTCATGAGTGGTGATTTTGTCCAGAGGGGAGCCCCTGCGCTTTTTTCTAAAGAGGTTCGCACCAGGATGGCGCTTTCTTGCGGTGCGGATCTGGTGATCTCGCTTCCGGTGCATTTTTCGACGGCCAGTGCGGAAGGGTTCGCGGAAGGCGGGATCAGGATCCTGGACGGCCTCGGGGTCGTGGATCAGGTCTGTTTTGGATGGGAAGGAACCTGCGGCAAAGACAATAATGGAATCTATGACAGATTCTGCAGGAAAATGAATGGCGAAACCGCTGACCGGATAGATGATGGAACTGCCGACCGGATTGATGGCGGAGCTGCCGACCGGATAGATGACGGAGCTGCCGACCGGATAGATGACGGAGCTGCCGACCGGATAGATGGCGGAGCTGCCGACCGGATTGATGACGGAGCTGCCGACCGGATTGATGGCGGAACTGCCGACCGGATTAATGACGGAACCGCTGACCGGATAGATGATGGAGCTGCCGACCGTGCTTCTGATCTGCTTCTTCGCCTGGCTGAGATTCTTGTCGATGAACCGGAGGAATTCAAAACCACTTTAAAAGCGGAGCTTCAGAAGGGCCGTTCCTTCCCGCTTGCCAGAGAGAAGGCATTGGAGCGTTTTTTTCCCTCTCTTGGAATTTCGGAGGTTGAGGGGCATGTGCTTTTATCATCTCCTAATAATATTCTGGCGATCGAATACTGCAAGGCTCTCGTCAGATGCAGAAGCGGTATCCGCCCAAGGCCTATCCTGCGCTCAGGAGCCGGCTATCATGAAGATGCGCTGAGAACGGGGGATCTTCCTTCCGCATCGGCTCTTCGAAAGGAAATAAAGGATGCCTGTGAGAAGTATCCCGGATGTCCTGCGGACAGTTATTCTCTCAGAACTGCGCTATCCTCTTTTACACCCCCAGCCGTATGCAAGATTCTTCTGGAAGCTCTCCGTTCCCGGGAATTTGTGCTGGAGGAGGACCTGGATGAGATCATGCGGTACGCACTCCTTATGACGAACGGGCTCCATGATCAAAATGATTGTTATCTTTTCAAAGAGGCCGGATCTGATCGGAGGAATGTTCAGCCGGAACCGGATGATCTGACTGCCAGAATATTCAATCATCTGAATTCCTATACAGGATTTCTGCCCTATGCGTTTCTCCTGAAAACCAGGAGCTACACCTATACGCGGATCTGCCGGGAACTGCTGCATATTATGCTGGGTCTTTCGGGATATCCGGACATGCTCTGGGCGAGGGTCCTTGGCTTTCGAAAAGAGAGTGCCGCCCTTCTTTCAGAAATAAAAAAAAGCAGCAGGATCCCTCTTATTACAAAGGTTTCTGCTGCTGAAGATCTTCTGTCCCCGGAGGAGCTCCCCTTCTGGAAGGAAGATATCCGGGCGTCTCTTCTCTATAATGGTCTGTTAAGCCATAGCTCGTGTTCTCCTTTTCGGCACGAGTATGAAAAATCCGTTATTATTTCTGACGCTGTAATCCATTGAGTACATTAAAGCGTCGTTTGCGATTGAACAGCCCGGCAGGAGTCGACCATAGAGACGGCAGACTCTGCCCGGCGTCCGGGATGCCTGCATTTTTTAATTCTTGAAGCTGTGGATGGGTGCGGGGATGCGGCCTCCTCGCTCGATCAGGCGCTCGCAGGAAAAACCGTTTACGGGCATGATGGGGGCGTATCCTAAAAGGCCGCCGAATTCCACGGTCTCACCGACTCCTTTTCCGATGACCGGAATAACACGAACAGCGGTGGTTTTCTGGTTGACCATTCCGATGGCGGCTTCGTCCGCGATGATGCCGGAAATCGTGGAGGCAGGTGTGCTGCCGGGAATGGCGATCATATCAAGACCTACCGAGCAAACACAGGTCATGGCTTCGAGTTTTTCCAGAGACAGGGCACCGGCTCTGACCGCATCGATCATTCCCTGGTCCTCACTGACCGGGATAAATGCGCCGGAAAGGCCGCCGACCGCGGTGGACGCCATGACGCCGCCCTTCTTTACCTGGTCATTTAAAAGTGCGAGTGCTGCGGTGGTTCCTGGCGCTCCGGCCTTTTCCAGACCGATTTCCTCCAGAATTTCCGCCACACTGTCGCCGATAGCCGGTGTCGGAGCGAGGGAAAGATCCACGATGCCGAAGGGGACCTTGAGCCGCCGGGAGGCTTCCTGCGCTACCAGCTGGCCGACACGGGTCACCTTAAAAGCTGTCCGCTTGATCGTCTCGCAGAGTGTCTCAAAATCTGCCTCTCTTACGGATTCGAGGGCATATTTGACAACGCCGGGACCGCTGACACCTACGTTGATCACGCAGTCTCCCTCTGTAACGCCATGGAATGCGCCTGCCATAAAGGGATTGTCATCCGGGGCGTTGCAGAATACGACCAGCTTGGCGCATCCAAGGGAATCCTGGTCTCTGGTGGCTTTGGCTGTTTCCAGCACGACTTCGCCCATCAGCTTGACCGCATCCATATCGATACCGGTCTTTGTGGACCCGACATTGACCGAGCTGCAGACCCGGTCTGTGGTAGAAAGGGCTTCCGGAATGGAGCGGATCAGCATTTCGTCAGCCGGCGTCATTCCCTTGCTGACCAGGGCTGAATAACCGCCGATGAAATTAACGGATACTTCCTTGGCTGCCTGGTCCAGAACGCGGGCGATCCCGGCATAGTCAGCCGATGTATGGCAGGCCGAGCCGCCGATCAGAGCGATCGGTGTCACCGAGATCCGCTTATTCACGATCGGTATCCCGTATTCCATGGAAATGTCTTCACCGGTCTTTACCAGGTTTCTGGCCTTGGAAGTGATCTTGTTGTATATGTTTTTTTTCAGAATTTCCAGATCGCTGTCGATGCAGTCCAGGAGGCTGATGCCCATGGTGATGGTACGGACATCCAGGTTCTCCTGCTCGATCATTTTGTTTGTCTCATTTACTTCAAAAATATTGATCATATCACGTCACACCTGTCAAATTCTATGTATCTTCCCGGCAGATCCTATGTATCTTCCCGTCAGATTCTGTGCATCTTGTTAAAGATATCTTCGTGCTGGCAGCGGATCACGACCCCGATCTCTTCGCCGAGTGCCGTGAGTTCACGCACCAGTGTTCCCTGGTCTTTGTCGGAAGCACTGGTATCGGCGATCATCATCATGTTGAAATATCCCTGCACGATCGTCTGGGAGATATCCAGAATGTTCACATTGTTCTCAGCCAGGTAGGTACAGACTTTTGCGATGATGCCTACTGTATCATTTCCTACTACTGTGATAATTGTCTTTTTCATTGATCTTTCCTCAAGTTTATAGATTTACGACCGCTGACATTTCATTCCGGCCTGCTACTTCGATCCGGAAATCCCCGGACCGGTAGGGGTTGTCCCCCAGGGTGACCTCGGTGCAGACCGTCTCATATGCCAGGGCTTCATAGTTGTTTTCTTTGCTTAAATGGCCGAGAAAGACTGCCTTCAGATCGTCATGGAGCAGCCTGCAGAGAAGCCTGCCGGCGTTTTCGTTGGAAAGATGTCCCCGGTCTCCAAGGATCCGCTGTTTCAGAAGATAAGGATATTTTCCCACCAGCAGCATGTTGACATCGTGGTTGGCTTCCAGCAGAAGTGCATCCAGTCCGGTCAGATTGTCGACGATATAGTCCGTATATTTTCCAAGGTCTGTAGCGATACCGACCGATGTATTCCCCGATCCGATGCGGAAGCCGACCGGCTGGGCGGCATCATGTGGAATGGTAAACGCCCGGATGTTCAGATCCCCGATGGCGAACGGTTCATCCTCCATGAATTCATGAATGGCGCCTTCGGGAATGCGCCCGAGAGAGCCTGCTCTTTGCATCGCATCGGCGGTTCCCCCTGTGGTATAGATGGGGATCTCATATTTTCTCGCCATGACTCCGAGACCGGCGATGTGATCTGCATGTTCATGTGTCACCAGAATGGCGTCCAGATCATGTCCGGTCAGATCCAGCTGTTTAAGACCTGCCTCTATTCTCCTGCCGCTGATGCCCGCATCTACCAGAATATGGGTATTGTCCGTTCCTACATATGTGCAATTGCCGCTGCTGCCGCTGGCAATGGTGCAGAATCTCATGGTTGTTTCAGCCTTCTTTCAATCTGGTCTATCGTTTCCTGCGCGGTGCCGCTGTTGTCGATCACAAAATCAGCGCCTGCCCGGAACTGTTCATCCGACATCTGCTGCCGGATGACACTCTGCGATTTTTCCACGGTATAGCCCCGGGATTCCGCCAGTCTTCTGATCCGGACCTCCTCGGAGGCATAGACATACCAGACCTCGTCGCAGAATTCCTGATAATTTGCTTCCAGAAGAAGAGCAGCTTCTACAACGGCAAGTTTTCTTCCGTTTTCCCTTTCGCTGGCCAGACGATCGCAGATATATGTTCGCACGCCGGGATGGATGATCTCGTTCAGGGCCTCCAGTTTGCAGGTATCCTGAAATACTATACCAGATATTTTTTTCCGGTCAAGTGTTCTGTCCGGATTTATGATCTCTTTCCCGAACAGACGGATCACCGGCTCATAGCACATCTGCCCCGGTTCCATCAGAAGATGGCCGATTTTATCTGCCTCAAGAATGAACGCATCGTGGGCTTCCTTAAGATGCTGAAGGACCGTGCTCTTGCCGGCCCCCACGCCCCCTGTAACTCCAATGACCTTCATCGTATCTTTCCTATGTTAATCTCTTTCATGCTCAACTACTCTATAGTTTGTCTCTCTTATGCCTGTCTCTTTTATGTCTGTCTCTTTTGTCTCTTTTATGTCCGTCTTTTTTATATCTCTTTTATATCTGTCTCGTTTATATCTGTCTCTTTTATATCTGTCTCTTTTATATCTTTTTTATGTCTGTCTTCTTTCAGGCATCTTATATATTTCTTTTCCGTGCTTCACTTTTCATCTGCCGGTTTTATTTCGCCTCATACCAGCTGTCGCCGGCATGCATGTCCACTTCCAGGTTCACCTTCAGTACGGCGGCACTTTCCATTTCTTCCTTCAGGATCGCGGAGACCCTGTCGAGTTCTTCCTTTCTGGTCTCGATCAGAAGCTCATCGTGAACCTGCAGCAGAAGTCTGGACCGCAGGCCTTCTTCCTTCAGGCGTCTGTAGACACGGTTCATGGCAATCTTGATGATATCGTCCGCGGACCCCTGGATGGGGGAATTCATGGCGACCCGCTCGCCGAAGGAACGCTGCATGAAGTTCCCCGACGAAAGCTCGGGCACCGGTCTTCTGCGCCCGTACATGGAAACGGCATAGCCCTTTTCCTTTGCATCAGCAACCATCTGGTCCAGAAATGCCTTTATCTTCGGATAGGTCTGGAAATATTTTTCGATATATTCCGCCGCTTCTTTTCTGGTAATGCTGAGGTCCTGGGAAAGCCCGAAGGAGCTGATCCCATATACGATTCCGAAGTTTACTGCCTTCGCGTTGCGCCTCTGGAGAGGGGTTACCTCGTCAAAGGGCACGTGGAACACCTGGGATGCGGTCAGGCGGTGAATATCCTGGGCTTCACGGTAGGCTTCGATCAGTTTTTCATCCCCTGACATGTGGGCCAGCACTCTCAGCTCGATCTGTGAATAGTCCGCATCCAGGAAGACGTACCCGGGATCCGGCACAAATACTCTCCGGATCTCGCGGCCCAGTTCCAGGCGGACCGGTATATTCTGCAGGTTCGGTTCCGTGCTGCTGATCCGGCCGGTAGCGGTGATCGTCTGATTAAAGGTGGAATGAATTCTTCCGTCTTCTTTGATCTCTGCTGCGAGACCGTCGGCATAGGTGGATTTCAGCTTGGCCATGGTGCGGTATTCCAGAATGTCACGGACGATCTGATAGTCAGGTGCCAGTTTTTCCAGGACATCTGCCGCTGTGGAATAGCCTGTCTTTGTCTTTTTGCCGCCGGGAAGGAGCATTTTTTCGAAAAGGATCACGCCAAGCTGCTTTGGAGAATTGATGTTGAATTCTTCTCCTGCCTCGCGGTAGATCAGAGCTTCCAGCTCAACAATGCGTTTCTGCAGCTTTTCTCCGTACCGCTTCAGCTCTTCCCCCTGTACACGGATACCGGATTTTTCCATCGAATCCAGGGTGAAGATCAGCGGGCGGTCTATTTCTTCGTAGACAGAGAGCATGCCTGTCTCACGCAGCTTTTCTTCCAGGGGTGTTTTTAATAGCAGGGCGGCATCGGCCTGATAGCAGGCATAGCGCCACAGGGTCTCTTCGGTGTCCTGTGCAGCCTGCTGAAAGGTACGCTTGCCCAGCATCTCCTCTCTGGAGGGAATCATGATGCCGCCCAGATATTCTCTTGAAAGATCATCAGCCGTATAGGTACTTTTCAGCGGATTCAGCAGATAAGCGGCTACACCAGCATCGAAGACGCGCTGGTCGTCCTCTATCTCTGCCTTTTTCAGAATGGATTTGATATCCATTCCGCAGACGATGGTACTTCGGGAAAGATCGGTGATCGCTGAACACAGGGCCTCGCCTGTAATGCTCCCCTCGACAGGGATCCCGTAGATTTCCCCGCTGCCAAGGGCCAGAGATGCACAGTAGATATCCTGTTCATCGTAGATAAGTTCAACGCCGACGGCTTCCATTGCTTTCGCCTTTTCAAAGATAGCCAGGCATCCTTCCAGGTCCGTGCAGTAAAAAAATTCCTTTTCCGTCAGCTTCTGTGCGGCTTCTTCCTGAGAGAAGCGCTGCAGCAGGTTCTTGAATTCCAGCCTGCGGCACATCTCGTAGGCTGCCGAAGTGAACAGGCTGCCCATGCGGGCATCTTCGTAATCAAACTCCAGCGGACTGTCTGTATTGATCGTGGCCAGTGTTTTACTCAGCACAGCCAGGTCGTAGTGATCTTTTAAAGACTCTCTTGCCTTGTTGGGCTTTATCTCCTCGACATGAGCATAGGCGTTCTCGATGCTGCCGTATTCCCCGATGATCTTTGCCGCCGTCTTTTCGCCCACGCCCGGGATTCCCGGAATATTGTCCGAGGAATCTCCCATCAGCGCCTTCAGCTCGATGATCTGGGGCGGAGTAACCTGAAATTTTTCCAGTACCTGCGGAGCACGGAAGTCTTCGATCGTTGTCTGTCCCTTTGATGTTCTGGGAAGGCGGATGAGCACTTTATCGGTCGCAAGCTGCAGAAGATCCCTGTCTCCCGAAAGAATAGTCACATCCATGCTCTTTTCTTCGCTTCGTCTTGCCATCGTTCCCAGAATATCATCCGCCTCATAGCCTTCCAGGGTGATGATCTTTATGCCCATGGCCGTCAGCATCTCTTTTAATAGAGGAACCTGCTGGCGCAGTTCGTCCGGCATGGCATGACGGGTTCCTTTGTAGGCTTCATACATTTTGTGGCGGAAGGTGGGGGCCGGAAGGTCAAAAGCTACGGCCAGATAATCAGGGGATTCTTCTTCGATGGTGCGAAGCAGTATAT
>CACZPF010000431.1 GCA_902782975.1 uncultured Lachnospiraceae bacterium | reverse complement strand
GTTTGATGGACAGCATGGTCGTCTGATATCCGTCCTCGAAGTTTTCGCGTGCGATCAGGGCTGCTCCGAAGGCCCCCATGATGCCCGCGATATCCGGACGGATCGCCTCACAGGAAGCGATACGTTCAAAACTGCGGAGGACCGCATCGTTATAAAAAGTCCCGCCCTGTACAACGATATGGCGCCCAAGCTCAGAGGCGTCTGACACCTTGATCACCTTGTACAGTGCGTTCTTGATAACAGAATAGGCAAGGCCGGCCGAAATATCCGAAACGTCTGCCCCTTCCTTCTGTGCCTGCTTTACCTTGGAATTCATAAATACGGTACAGCGGGTGCCGAGATCGATGGGATGTTCTGCGAAAAGAGCCGCTTTTGCAAAGTCCTGGACACTGTAATTCAGAGATTTTGCGAAGGTTTCGATAAAGGAACCGCACCCGGAGGAGCAGGCTTCATTCAGCTGAACACTGTCCACAGTTTTATTGCGGATCTTGATGCATTTCATGTCCTGCCCGCCGATGTCGAGAATACAGTCCACATCCGGATCAAAGAACGCTGCCGCGTAATAATGGGAAACGGTCTCCACCTCCCCTTCATCCAGAAGGAGGGCTGCCTTGATCAGGGCTTCACCGTAACCGGTAGAGCAGGAATAGGCGATCCGGGCTGTTTCCGGCAGGATCGAATAAATCTCCTGAATGGAGGTGATCGTCGTCTTCAGAGGATTCCCGTTGTTATTGCTGTAGAAGGAATACAGCAGCGTGCCGTCCTCACTGACAAGAGCTGTCTTGGTCGTGGTACTGCCGGCATCGATGCCGAGATAGCATTTGCCGCTGTAGGATGCAAGATCTCCCTTCTTTACCTGATAAGCGCTCTGACGCCGGCTGAAGGCATCATAATCCTCCTGGCTTTTAAACAGAGGCTCCATACGGGCTACTTCAAAATCCAGATGAACCTGGGTATGCATCCGGTCTCTCAATTCGGAGAGGCCTACGCTTACCGGCTCTTTTGCCTCGGGGGCATTCATGGCGCTGCCGATGGCGGCGAACAGATGAGAATTTTCCGGTGTGATGGCATGCTCGTCGTCCAGTTTCAGGGTACGGATAAAGGCAGCCTTGAGTTCCGGAAGAAAATGAAGAGGCCCTCCCAGGAAAGCCACATGCCCGCGGATCGGTTTGCCGCAGGCAAGGCCTGAGATCGTCTGATTGACAACAGCCTGGAAAATGGAAGCTGCCAGATCTTCTCTTGTGGCGCCGTCGTTGATGAGCGGCTGTATATCTGTCTTGGCAAACACACCGCAGCGGGCTGCGATCGGATAGACAGCCTTATAATTTGCAGCATATTCATTAAGGCCCGAAGCATCGCACTGCAGAAGAGAAGCCATCTGGTCGATAAATGAACCGGTGCCGCCGGCACAGATCCCGTTCATCCGCTGTTCGATGGTTCCTTTTTCGAAATAGATGATCTTGGCATCCTCCCCGCCCAGTTCGATGGCAACATCTGTCTGAGGGGCGAATCGCTGCAGTGCCGTGGAAACCGAGACGACCTCCTGAACAAAAGGAATCCCCAGATGATTGGCAAGGGAAAGTCCGCCGGAGCCGGTGATCATAGGAGAGACTGTACATTCTCCCAGCTGGTCACAGGCTTTTGCAAGAAGGGACGCAAGGGTCTCCTGGATATTGGCGTAATGCCTTTCGTAATCTGCGAAGAGCAGATGGTCTTTTTCATCTATAATGGCAATCTTAACGGTTGTTGACCCAATATCAATGCCGAGATTATAGTTGGTCATATAGTGCTTCATAACCTCCTTTTAATAAACGGAACTATTATACGCCTAACCGGAAAAAAAGGCAAGTTATTACGCTGATGTTAAGAAAACGCTGATTAAGCCTTCCCTCCGCCGGATCTGCGCCACGAAGTGACAATTTCCACTGCAGATCTGTGCGATCCGCCGGAGGCTTCTAAGGAAGCGCTGGATTAATTAATCAGTGCTTCCTTAGAAACGACCTTGACTTTTTCATATTTCTTTATAATAATAAACGATAATAAACAATGGAAGAATCGATGGTGACCTGGGTCGGAGCGGATTATTCCGGCTGTCTGCAGGTACAGGTTCTGTTTCATTTTCTGGAGGAATGATATGGCGCATTACGAACTGATAAAGGTAGAAGGAAGGGCGAAGAGAGGGCGGTTTCACACCGTTCACGGCATCATAGAAACGCCGGTCTTTATGAATGTGGGCACGGTCGGCGCGATCAAGGGTGCTGTATCCACAGAGGACCTGGAGGAGATCGGGACGCAGGTGGAGCTGTCCAACACCTATCATCTGCATGTACGTCCGGGAGACAAAATCGTCCGTTCTCTGGGAGGACTTCATAAATTTATGTCCTGGAACCGGCCTATTCTGACGGATTCCGGCGGGTTTCAGGTGTTTTCGCTGGCCGGGCTTCGTAAGATCAAGGAGGAAGGCGTGTATTTCCAGTCTCATATTGACGGACACCGGATTTTTATGGGGCCGGAGGAGAGCATGCAGATCCAGTCGAACCTTGCCTCTACCATCGCCATGGCATTTGACGAATGTCCCAGCAGTGTCGCCGAGAGAGAATATGTGGAACAGTCTGTAGACCGTACGACCAGATGGCTGAAGCGCTGTAAGGAAGAAATGGCAAGGCTGAATTCTCTGCCGGATACGATCAACCGGGAACAGCTGCTTTTCGGAATTAATCAGGGAGCCATATATGAAGACATCCGGATCCGTCACGCGGACGAGATCAGTGAACTGGACCTTCCGGGCTATGCGGTAGGCGGTCTGGCTGTCGGAGAGACCCACGAACAGATGTATCATATCCTGGATGAAGTGGTTCCACATCTTCCGCAGAATAAACCTACATATTTAATGGGCGTCGGTACACCGGCCAATATTCTGGAAGGTGTGGACAGAGGCGTGGACTTTTTCGACTGCGTATATCCGAGCCGGAACGGGCGTCACGGTCACGCCTATACAAATCACGGCAGGATGAACCTTCAGAACGCAAAGTATGAGCAGGATGAGCGCCCTGTCGAAGAAGGGTGCCAGTGTCCTGCCTGCCGCCGATACAGCCGGGCCTATATCCGTCATCTGCTTAAGGCTAAAGAAATGCTGGGCATGCGTCTTCTGGTGCTGCATAATCTGTATTTCTATAATCACCTGATGGAAGAGATCCGTCTCGCCCTGGATGAAGGACGGTTTTCGCAATATAAGAAAATGCGTCTGGCAGGCTTCGAAGAAGGCGAAGAATAAGGCTGTGAACATAAGCAGGAGAAAACACAGGATTTTATAGTAAACGACAGAAAAGACTTGTCGTTTACTATAAATTACTACTTGCATAGAAAACCTTTTTTGTGTATGATATAAATCAGTTCTTTTGAAGCTTTTCCGGAAAAGAAAAAATCACAGGAGGAAACAAGTATGGATGCAGCAGCTGCAGGCGGAACCGGTTTGGGATTTACCCTCATATGGCTGGTTGTCATGGTGGCGATCATGTATTTTCTGATGATCCGTCCCCAGGCGAAAGAAAAGAAGAGAACTCAGGCAATGTTGAACTCTCTGGAAGTGGGCGACAGTGTGGTGACCACCGGCGGGTTTTACGGTGTGATCATCGACATGACAGATGAGGATGTTATTGTTGAGTTCGGCAATAACAAAAACTGCCGGATCCCCATGCGTAAGCAGGCCATCGTAGAAGTAGAAAAAGCCGGGCAGGCCGGTGAATGATCTGCGATGTTATGATCTGCGATGTTATGATCTACGATAGTATGATCTGCGATAGTATGATCTGAGATGGTATGATCTGTAATGTAAAATGTGCGTTATAAACGTGTATGAACAGGCACTACCTTACTGGTAGTGTCTTTTTCATATTTTAAGCCATATCAAATTGGATGTATGAAGTTTTACCATATCTGGAGCGTGTATTTTGTACATTTTATACATGCCCGGGCAGAGTTTATGCAGTTCTTTTTCACTTTATCTGGTTGAAATGCAGAGAAAATTGCGATATTATAGTAACAATGTCAAAACATATTTGACGAGGAGGATATGAAAAAAATGAGCAGAGTGTATAATTTTTCCGCAGGACCCGCTGTACTTCCGGAAGTGGTACTGGAAGAAGCAGCAGCAGAAATGATGGACTACAACGGGACCGGCATGTCCGTCATGGAAATGAGCCACCGGAGCAGCGCTTTTCAGGAAATCATCGATACTGCCGAGCAGGATCTTCGTGATCTGATGGGAATACCGGACAATTATAAGGTCCTTTTCCTGCAGGGCGGCGCTTCCCAGCAGTTTGCCATGATTCCGATGAACCTGATGCAGAACAGGGTGGCGGACTTCATTGTTACCGGACAGTGGGCCAAAAAGGCTTACCAGGAAGCTCAGAAATACGGCAAAGCCAACAAGATCGCTTCTTCCGAGGACAAAACCTTTTCCTATATTCCGGACTGCAGTGATCTGCCTGTCAGTCCTGACGCAGATTATGTATACATTTGTGAAAACAATACGATCTATGGAACAAAATATAAAGAACTGCCGAATACCAAGGGAAAACTTCTGGTGGCGGACGTTTCCTCCTGTTTCTTATCGGAACCGGTGGACGTCACAAAATACGGCATCATCTACGGCGGCGTGCAGAAGAATATCGGCCCGGCCGGTATGGTCATCGTGATCATCCGTGAAGATCTGATCCGTGAGGATGTTCTTCCCGGAACGCCGACCATGCTGACTTACAAGACACATGCAGATGCAGGCAGCCTTTACAATACCCCGAACTGCTACTGCATCTATATCTGCGGCAAGGTCTTTAAATGGCTCAAGAATATGGGCGGTCTGACTGTAATGCAGCAGAGAAATGAAGAAAAAGCAAAGATCCTTTATGATTATCTCGACAGCAGCAGCCTCTTTAAAGGAACTGTGGTTAAGAAGGACCGCTCCCTTATGAACGTTCCCTTTATTACAGGAGACAAGGATATGGACGCTAAGTTTGTCAAGGCGGCCGCAGAAGCAGGGTTTGTTAACCTGAAAGGCCACAGGACTGTCGGCGGAATGCGTGCCAGCATCTACAATGCGATGCCCAGGGAAGGTGTGGAAAAGCTGGTTGCCTTTATGAAAAAGTTTGAGGAGGAAAATGCCTGATGTACCAGTATCATTGTCTGAATGCTATTTCAGAAAAGGGACTTGCTGTTTTTGGAGATGAATACCGCGAACTGGATTCCATGGAAGGCTGTGATGCCGTACTGGTCCGGAGCGCCAAAATGCATGATATGGATATTCCGGGATCTGTCTGTACGATCGCAAGAGCCGGTGCCGGAACCAACAACATTCCTGTTAAGGAATGTGCGGAAAAAGGAATCGTAGTTTTTAATACACCTGGCGCGAACGCGAACGGTGTAAAAGAGCTGGTGATCGCCGGCATGCTTCTCGCTTCCCGTGATATTGTGGGCGGTATCGAGTGGGTAGAACAGCAGAAGGACAGAGAAGACATCGACAAGCTCGCAGAAAAACAGAAGAAGCAGTTC
>CACZPF010000430.1 GCA_902782975.1 uncultured Lachnospiraceae bacterium | reverse complement strand
TATGTAAAAGAACTGGCTGAGAAATATGATACCGTGGGAAGTACAAGAGAGTTCAGAACCTACGACCGTCGGACCGTCACCATCACCGGCGGCGATTACGGCTGGGTCATCGATCAGGCCGCAGAGGTCAAAGCACTGACAGAAGCGATTCTTGCCGGCAGTATCGAGGTAAGAGAACCAGTGTATGCCTTCACTGCTTTTTCACGGGACAGAAATGATATCGGCCTTACCTATATAGAAATTGATCTGAGTGCCCAGCGTCTGGTTTATTATCGGGATGGATATCCGACCGTAGATGCGCAGGTGGTCACTGGCCAGCCGTATGATACCTATACCGCTACCCCGACAGGGTGTTATTCGGTACAGGAAATGCGCTCTCCGGCTCATCTGTCCGATTCGACAGGATCGGTGGATGTTTCCTGGTGGCTCAGGTTTTATGCGAACCTCGGGATCCATGACGCACCCTGGCGCGATAATTTTAACAACGATGTATATCTTCTGGATGGTACGGGCGGATGCGTGAATATTTCCTATAATAATATGAGCGCCTTGTATTCTTATGCGGAGGTGGGTCTGCCGGTAGTCATCTATGAATGATCGCCGGCTGCCAGGTATTTTACCCCGAAGTGTTTTTATGCTCTCGTGACGGGCCTGAGATCAGAAAAAAAAGAATTCTTACGGATAAGAGGAGTATTATTGTATGAATATTGTTGTGCTTGCAGGCGGTACCAGTACGGAACGGGAGATCTCCATCGTATCGGGAGAAGGCATATGTACTGCTCTCAGAGAAAAGGGACACCGGGCCATTCTGGTGGATATCTTCTGTGGAGTGGAAAAGGCAGAGCCGGAAAACTATTTCCCGGAGAATTATGATATTGAAGCGGCAGTATCTTATATGAGGTCCTTTAATGACAGGATCGGCGAAATAAAAAAATCCCGCCGCAGCTTCTTCGGCCCTCATGTTCTTACGCTCTGTGAGGCGGCAGACATTGTATTTCTGGGGCTTCACGGCGCGAACGGCGAGGACGGGAAAGTGCAGGCCGCCTTTGACCTGATGGGGATCCGTTATACAGGAACGGGGTACTTAAGCAGCGCCCTGGCTATGGATAAGGGAATCACAAAGCAGCTGTTCCAGATGCACCATGTGCCGACACCGTCCGGTATTTCCATGGTCAAAGAAGAGTGCGAAAAGGATCTTGCCAGACTGGGCATGCAGTTTCCTGTGGTCGTCAAAACCTGCTGCGGTGGGTCCAGTGTGGGCGTTTATATAGTCCATGATCAGAAGGAATACGAGGAAGCTCTGGAAGGCGCTTATTCCTACGAGGATGAAGTCGTTGTGGAAGAATATATAGAAGGCCGTGAATTTTCGGTGGCGGTAGTAGATGGGAAAGCATTCCCGGTCATCGAGATCCGGCCTCTCCGCGGGTTCTATGATTATAAGAATAAATATGAGCCCGGTTCTACTATAGAAACCTGTCCCGCGGATCTTTCTGACGAACTGACCAAAAAGATGCAGCATTATGCAGAGGAAGGGGCAAAAGCTCTTTCGCTTACCGGATACTGCCGTCTGGACTTCATGATGCGGGAGAACGGGGATATATTCTGCCTGGAGGCAAATACGCTGCCGGGCATGACGCCCACCAGCCTGATTCCGCAGGAAGCGCGCGCTCTCGGGATGGATTATCCAGCTCTCTGCGAAGAGCTGATCCGCGTTTCCATGAAAAAATATCAATAAGCAGGAATATCAATAGCAGAAAGATCATTAAGCAGAAATATCAATAAGCAGAAATATCAATAAACAGGAATATCAATAAACAGAAATATCAATAAACAGAAATATCAATAAGCAGAAAGATCACCAAGCAGAATTATTGACTGACAAAGGGATCATCAGCCGGAAAACAAAAAGAGGAAACGGCGGAAAAACGAGATAGATGCAGGAAAAAAGTTAGAATATTAAAGAAAGATATAATCAGGACGTTTTATGAAAAATCTGACACTTGGTAATATTACGCGGGTCACGAATGGCACTTACCATGGCCCGGAAGAATTATTAGATAAAGAAGTAACATCCATCACCACCGACAGCCGTAAAACAGAACCCGGATGTCTGTTTGCAGCCATTGTGGGAGAAAGGGCGGACGGACATCGGTTTATACCCCAGGTTATGGAGAACGGTGCACTGGCCGCTGTTTCGGAAAAAGAGCTGCCGGAGGCAGACTTCCCGTATATTCAGGTGACCTCTTCCCTTCAGGCAATCAAGGATATTGCCCGGTTTTACCGCGAAACGCTCGCAGTTCCGGTGGTCGGGATTACAGGCAGCGTCGGAAAGACCAGCACCAAAGAGGTGATCGCATCTGTCCTTTCAGAAAAATACAGGACACTGAAGACGCTGGGTAACTTTAACAATGAGCTGGGGCTTCCTCTGACGATCTTCCGCCTACGTGAAGAAGATGAGATTGCGGTTCTGGAGATGGGAATCAGTGATTTCGGCGAGATGAGCCGTCTTGCGGATGTCGCAAAACCGGATACGGCTGTGATCACCAATATCGGAACCTGCCATCTGGAAAACCTGGGGGACAGGAACGGTGTACTGAAGGCAAAGACGGAGATGCTGTCATATGTAAGATCCGGCGGCAGTGTTGTATTAAACGGAGATGATGATAAGCTGATCTCCCTTCGTGCGGCAGCTGATTCGTTAAGCGGCAGCGTAGAGGAAGGGTATCTGGATGAGGATGACGGATGTGCAGGCACTGCTGTCGTTTCAAAGATCCGCAGAACGATTTGTGAAAAACATCTGCATCCGGTTTTTTTCGGATTTGGAAAAGATATGGATATCTGGGCTGATGAGATAGAGAGTCATGGCCTGAAAGGTATTACCTGCCGCATTCATCACGGGGATGCTTCCTTTAAAGTGACCATTCCGATGCCGGGCCGCCACATGATCTGCAACGCCATGGCCGCCACTGCTGTCGGTCACGTTTATCATCTGACCGATGAAGAAATCAGACGGGGAATCGAAAACCTCCGTCCGGTCTCCGGACGGTTCAACATGATCGAGACGGATCACTTTCTGATCGTGGATGACTGCTACAATGCCAATCCCATGTCCATGAAAGCTTCTCTTGATATTCTTAAGGATGCAGAAGGACGGAAGGTTGCGATCCTCGGCGATATGGGCGAGCTTGGCGAAAACGAGGCAGCCCTGCATGCGGAAGTCGGTCATCATGCCGCAAAGTCCGAGGCAGACCTGGTGATCTGTACCGGAGCTCTGTCAAAGTATATGGCAGAAGCCATCCGGGAGGACAATCCTTCTATGCAGGTCGTTTATGAACCGGACCGCAGCTCACTTCTTTCTCATGTTTCCGGTTATGTAAAAGACGGTGATACGATTCTGGTGAAGGCTTCCCGCTTTATGAAATTTGAAGAAGTTGTCGGTATCCTTGTAAAAATGTAGAACTTCACAGAGAAAAGATATAAGGGACGGCTTCCCGGGTGTTTTAATAGAAACACCGGGAAGCCGTCCTTTTGTGTA
>CACZPF010000429.1 GCA_902782975.1 uncultured Lachnospiraceae bacterium | reverse complement strand
GTTGACTGTCATCAGGACAGGTTCCTCCGGGTGTTCCTGATTATGCTGTGCCATGGCCTCTTCGACATGTGTAGAGAGCAGCTGGAGTCTGGAACGGCTGTCCGTTTCGGAAAACATCAGAAACCGGTTGTTTTCCACCCGGATCACATCGTAGTCCTTATGCAATATTTCCTGTAAAATACGAAAACAGGCAGGAAGATTTCCATTCGCTTTCAGAATAAGTGCGCTCCGGGTATCGTACTGTCCGGCAAGAGCCTGATCAAAGAGGTAGACCATAAATCCTCTGTTATATAGTCCGGATTCTTCGTCCACAAAACGGAATTCGTTGATCACAGAATAGTACAGGAGGGTAAGGCCGATGACATACCCGAGGATCCCGATATCATATGGTGCGAACAGCTGGGTCCCCGAAGCCAGCAGGATCGACACGATCATAGGGGAAACATGAAGAAAGCGGATCTTCATGGCTTTTATGTCATATTGCTGGACCTGGACTGCAGAAAAAACAAAAAAGGCAAATTCCACACCAAAGATTACGTAGAGCAGAGGTCTGGGCTCGATCCGGTTATCCGAAGAGAATGTAAAGACGATTCCGGTAAACACATTGACGATCAGGAGAACCAGCAGTACAGGAAAGGGCAGAAAGATAAGCCGCAGTTTCCGGGACTGCCAGTTCTTTTTTCCATACAGCTTATAATCAACATAGACAAGCCATAGTATGACAATGACCAGGACAACACATTCCCGCATGGTTTTGGCAAGAACTGCCGCGGTATGACACCACGGGGCTGTCTGCATGTACATCGCGTTGTAGATAAAAGGAAAAATACAGTTTGCCATCAGGCAATAGCTGAGCATGCGGAGGATGCGCATGGATATATTTTTCCTGTACCAGAGCTGCCTTGACAGGAGCATCAGCATAATCATCAGCAGGAGCGATACTGCGTCCACATAGCAGGATACGATCGCATCTCCAGTAATCGGATTCATGTTATCACCTCACGGACCGGCCGGTTGACTAAGTAGATATGAATACTTACGAGAATCAGAGTATAGATGAAAGATATCGAGGAGATCTCCTGATAACATAGTTCAAAAAGAAACAGGGCAGCAGTCAGCAGAATACCAATAACCGCCATCCGGAAAGCGACCCGGAATATTTTCATCAGTGAAAGCAGGATATAAAACAGAACAGGCAGCTGCGGCAGCCAGTATGATCCGGCAAGAGATCCGGGAGAATAACTGTTTCCTTCACCAATTGAAAAGATCCAGCCGGTTTTCAGGTTGACGACCATTAGGATAAAAAACAGACAGCAGGGGATTCCATACAGTAATCTCGTTTTCCGTAAAAAGATCCTTTCCCGATCAGTACAGTAATCGAAGTAGAAAAAGAGCAGGTACGCGAACAGCACGAGAGCTATGTAGAAAACGGTATAGCCGGTAATCATAAGCTCTCTTACAAAAGAGAATGTGGTATATTCCAGTATACAGGATAATAATTCGCTGACGGCCAAGATGACATTGGTAAGTAATAGAGCGAAGAGAAGATGATCTTCTATCCGTTTCCGCCTCCGGTCAGAAGCCGCGTAGATCATAGTACCGGCCATCAGAAGCAGGGATGCAGCGTTCATGATGACGGTTCCTGCTGTGCCGGCAGACATTTCTTTTCCCTTTGTAATCTGGAAAGATACAGTTTGTTCGCTTTGCCCTGTGGTGTCTTTTACCGTCATGACAAAATGAAAGGTGCCGGATTTCAGGTTCGTATAATCCTGCGGTGTCATTTTACTGCAGCTTACCGTGGTATCCGTCGTGTCAAATCCGTCCAGACGGCAGGATACCTGAGGATCGGCCATAGAATAGTTGAATACATAGGGGTAAATAGTCAGTTTGCGCACATTGCCCGGCAGCTGGAAATTTCCTTCACTGTCCGGATAATAACGTTTCGCGTCGGCGTCAATATAGGGAAGGGCGGTTTTCAGCTCACTGATATCTTCAAAAGGTTTTTCTATATTAACCATGACCACACCCGCGGTACCGCTGATATACAGATCTCCTCCGGCAGTCATTTCGCTGTAGGAATTTGCGGTGGCGACATAGGGGAGACCGCTGCTGATCCCGTAAAATACCGGGTCGACCGGTCCGTTTTCAAGCAGTTTTTCTGCGGGAACCACGTAGATCCCGTTGCTGGAAAGGATCCAGATATTGCCGTTTTCGGCTTCAAGCAGATCATAATTGTTGGAGTAAGGAAACTGGTGAATGGTCGTTATCTGAAAATCCGGTGTCATATAGGCGATGGAATTGCTGGTTATGATCCAGAAGATATTATGAAGGCGGCTTCGCTTTATGCGCAGAATGACCTCTGAATTCAATCCGTCTTCTGTGCCCAGATGCTTTATTTCTCCATCATTGATGACATAGATCCCGTTGCCGTCCGTACCGAGGATTATCTCATGATGGAAACCTTCGATCACGGTCAGGGTATCTCCGCAGTTTATTCCGCCTGCTTCTCCATAACCGGTTGTTACTAGATCATCCTGAATGATACTTACGCCGCCGGTGTTCGCAACCAGTATGGTTCCGTCTTCACATTCACTGACTGCCCTGACCTGGTCGGAGAAAAGCCCGTCCTTCTGTGAAAAGCTTTTAAGCTTTCCCTGATCATAACACAGCACGCCGTATCTGCGCCAGGTAGAGATCCAGAGGCGTCCCTGACTGTCCCGGATAATAGACCGGATGCGTACGCCATCCAGAAACTTCAGCAGGTCTGTCGTATGAAGGTCGGTTCCGGAAGCGGTTACGGCTTCTGTCAGCGGGAGGCTGTCGAGCTTTTTCCTTTCCTCGATGACGATCAGACCTGTATCGGTTCCTATAAACAGCTGACGGCCGTACATACAGGTGGAATTGACAACGTTTGCCGGGAGTTCATAGCGTTCCGACAGATTCGAAAACTGGTTGGGAACGATCTTCATAATACCCTGCCGGGTGGAAGTGAACCACAGATTGCCCTCATAGTCGGTCATAACATGACCCACAGACGTATTCATCGGCACCGATGTCAATCGGTGAAATCCATCACTTCCCAGTTTTCCGATTCCGTTTCCGGCACAGATCCATATTTCTCCATCGATGTATTCAAACGTTTCTGTATAGGAGAGAGGAGATATATCCTTTATTCCAAGGGAAGCAAAGTTGTTTTCCAGATTTCCGTAGTAGATTTTGGAATTTTCTGTTCCAAGATAAATATTCCCTGGATGCCGGGGGTCCGGGATCATGGCAAGAATTCCATTGATCCGGCATTCATTATGGCCGAGGAAGGTCAAAAGACGGCCGTTTTTTATAACGAAAATATCTCCGAGCTGAGTAAGACCGTAGATCTGGCCATCTGTACCGGGTTTGAAATACCGGATGGTCTGATCCGCGATACGGTCATCTTCCAGCAGTGTGAGATTCATCGCTTTATCGATCATCGCCACCCCGGTCGTGCTTCCTAAATAGATGATACCATCTTCGCCTTCCACAACAGCACGGATACTGACGGACTTCAATCCGTTTGTCTTATTCCAGTTTCTGAAATTTCCATTTGACATGAGAAAGACACCGGCATCATTTGTCCCGATCCACAGGCGGTCCTGGCTGTCTACATAAAGACACCTGACGCTTGAAATGCCGCTGGTTGAGTCTATCCGTTCAAAAGTGCTGCCGTCGTAACGGATCAGGCCGGAATAGCTTCCGATCCATAAAAATCCTTCGCTGGTCTGCGCGATCGCATTTGCCTCGGATGTGGGCAGACCGTTTCTGCTGTCATACAGAACCGCAGAATATCCTTCGCTTTTTCTGACCGGGTCGACAGAAAGAGGAAGGTTCAGGTTGCCGGATATGTTGTGGGACGGACCGGGCGTTTTACCGTGTACCGTCCTGGTTCCTCCGGGCGTGATCATCATAAAAAGCAGCAGACAGAACAACACAATGCCCGGATGGAAATATGGCTTTGAAAAATGGTTTTTTAACATCGGACCTCTCCTGATAAAATATCTGTTTCCCCCACCTGCAGAGGAGGCCTCCTCCTCATGAGTATAACACAGAATCGGGCAGAATAAAAGGAAGACAGACATTCTCTGTTACAGGAACATGCCGTGAATAGAGCAACATTTTTATTGTATTCTTACAGATTTTTGTTATCATGATATTATGGAAAAGATTACAAAAGAACAAGTGAAGTTTAATTCTGCCTCCACTATTTTAGTCACCGATACAGCATCTCCGGAAACCTTTCCGCCTCACTGGCATGATGCGGCGGAATTTATTGTTGCTGTCACGGAAGGCTGTAAATATCGGGTAAATGGCATCCTCTACGAACTTGAAAAGGGGGATGTCCTTCTTGTATGGCCTCAGCAGATTCATGAGACGGTGAGGATTCCTTACGGCGGGGTCGTTTTTATACAGTTTTCTTCCATTATTCTGGAAAACAACCTCGACCTGGTATCCATCTCAAGATTTCTTTATGAATTCCACCATATATCCGGCGGAATCTGCCCTGATCTTGCCCGGGCCATCTCCGGAGATATATTCGATATACAAAAAATACACATCTCATCTGATCCCCTTGCCGAGACCAGATGTAAGATGTGTATTTATG
>CACZPF010000428.1 GCA_902782975.1 uncultured Lachnospiraceae bacterium | reverse complement strand
GAATCTTTAAAGGCTGTAAAAGCGGAAGGACAAAAAAGAGAGAATGCCAGAGAAAAGTCTGAAGTACCGGTACGTGTAATAGAATCAGCAGGAGAGGTTCTGAATGAAGAATTCTGAAAAGCAGGACTATCTGGTTCATGAAAATGAACGGGTCGACGATTTACAAAATGGATACTATATCATTCAGGATCCGGAAAAATTTTGTTTTGGAATGGATGCGGTTCTTCTTTCTGGTTTTACACGGATTAAAAAGGATGAACAGATGCTTGACCTTGGCACCGGCACCGGTATTATTCCTGTTCTTCTTTCGGCAAAAACAGAAGGAAAACATTTTACCGGTCTGGAGATCCAGCCGGAATGTGCAGAAATGGCAAACAGAAGTGTCCAGTATAATCGGCTTGAGGACAAGGTCACTATCGTTCAGGGAGATCTGAAAGAAGCCGCCGGAATATTCCGGCCGGCTTCTTTTGATGTGGTGACCTCAAATCCTCCCTATATGATCGGACAACACGGACTTACCAATCCGGATCTTCCAAAAGCCATTGCCCGGCATGAGATTCTCTGTACATTGGAAGATGTTGTAAGAGCGGCTGCTTCCGTTCTGAAAGACAGAGGCCGGTTTTATATGGTACACAGGCCCTTTCGGCTGACAGAAATCATGCTGACCCTCACCAGATACCATCTGGAGCCGAAAAGAATGCAGCTGGTCTACCCCTATATCGACAGAGAGCCGAATATGGTTTTGATCGAATCGTTGAAAGGCGGAAATTCCCGCATAACGGTAGAGCGTCCATTGATCGTTTACGATAAACCAGGGGTTTATACGAAATCGATTCTTGAAATCTACGGGATGGTATAGGGTGTCTGATAAAATCTGTAATATCAGTTTATTGTATTTCAGAAAAGAGGAAAACATGAGTGGAATACTTTATCTGTGTGCAACACCGATCGGAAATCTGGAAGATGTTACTCTTCGCGTATTGCGGATTCTGAAAGAAGTGGATATGATCGCGGCAGAAGATACGCGAAACAGCATTAAACTTTTGAATCATTATAATATCCATACGCCTCTGACCAGTTATCATGAGTTTAACAAAATAGAAAAAGGGCAGTCACTGGTGGGTTTTCTGCTTAGCGGGAGTAACATTGCTCTGATAACAGATGCCGGAACACCGGGAATTTCAGACCCGGGTGAAGAACTGGTTAAAATGGCTCTGGCAGCAGGAGTTACTGTTACCTCAGTTCCCGGACCTGCAGCCTGTATATCAGGACTCATCATGTCCGGACTTCCTACGAGACGTTTTGCTTTTGAAGCTTTTCTTCCTATGGATAAAAAGGAAAGGCAGACGATTCTGGAAGAGCTGAAAAACGAGACCCGGACGATTATTCTGTATGAAGCACCTCACCGGCTGGTCCGTACTTTGAAAGAACTGCTTGGCGCTCTGGGGGACCGGCGTATGACTTTGCTTCGTGAACTGACCAAAAAGCATGAGACTCTTTTTCAGACAAGTATTGCTTCCCTGATCGCTTACTATGAAAATCAGGATCCCCTTGGTGAATGTGTTCTTGTGATCGAAGGGAAAAGCCGTGAAGAAATAAAAAAAGAGCAGCAGGCTTCCTGGGATGATATTTCTCTGGAAGATCATATGAAATTATACGAAGATAAAGGAATTTCTCGAAAAGAAGCCATGAAACTGGTGGCAAAAGATAAGGGAATAACAAAAAGGGAAGTATATCAGCAGCTGCTGGCAATAGAAGAATCTGTTAATGAGATGAACGATGCAGAAGACTGACACAGAAACCCTGGTGCAGACAAAGAACCAGACAAGGAGATATCTCCTGTCTGGTTCTTTGTCTATAGGTTATTATTCTTTAGGTTATTATTCTACCGGCAGCAGTTCCAATTGAGAACGGTTCCAATGTCATTAAGTTAGGTATCCCGGACGCCCGGCAGGAGTTATCCATAGTGTCGTCAGACCCGTGGCCGGAGTCATAGAAAATGCTGCGCCGCCTGTCAGCAGGTGCCTCCGCAAACTCGCACAGGCTCAGACAGTGCTCCGGCATCTGCAGCTATGCGCGTATTTTCTGTGCCTCCAGCCAGAGGTCTGCCGTCTCTATGGACAATTCCTGCCGGGCTGCTCGATGGCAAAAGCTAAACTTAATGATATTGGAACGGTTCTATTTAAGATCTGCTTATATGGATTCTCTTCATAAGTGTTCTTTATAAGTGCTCTTTATAAGTGTTCTTTATAAGTGCTCTTTTATAACTGTTCTTATTAGCTGCATTACTGATGGGTTCCTTTTTTATTTTTTATATTACGGCTTTTTCTCTTCTGCGTCCTTTTTATGGATATTTTTAAAGATAATATCTTTTTGTTTACATAAAATAAAGTACTATAATGGGTACTTAAGAAAACATAAAAAGTACATTATAAAGGATATGCAGTCAGATAAAATGTTCTTTGAATTACATCGGTTTTTGATAAAACAAGTCCTGAAGATTTAAAACACATGGACTTGAAATAGGACTTTAAAGTGAATAAAATATGTCCTTATAACAGGACATATATTCGGCTGTTTATATCTGATTTCATTAATTGATATAGTTTTCCGGGTCCATTTTCTTATTTGTCAGTTGAGAAAAGTTTTTAAGATAGTAATTATCAATTTCTTCTTTGTGTATTGTACAAGGTACTACAGGAGAAATTGGCAGAGCTTTTCCATTAACCAGAAACTGAATGTTTTCATAGGCACCCTTCCCGGCTTCTCTGCCCCCGTTTTTCACTCTGAACAATTTCATAAAGCTGTCATAGTCTCTGAGTTCATTCATTTTTCCTGCTCTGCAGACCCCGATAAAGACCGCACAGCTTCTGGCCTGACAATTGAGGGATTTTGTGGCAAGATCCGTGAAGGCAGTATACCCTTGCTGCAGCAGCGCATCCGAGAGTTTCCGGTTCTTTTCTTCCATAAGAGCTGTCAGATACAGATAATCGTAGAAGAGTGAGATATGATATACGGGAGATACAAATTCCACTCCATCGAATTCATAAGAATGAAACTGTAATCCTCTGGTTTTCTCCTTGACGAGCTTTTTGCATTCCCTTCCCGGAAGGAGAAGATATTCTGGAAATGGGCCGGTTTTCCTATTCCCGTCCATACAGACTTTGGAAGACTGGAAGGCACTTTCAACAGAAGTAAGGCCTTTAGATGTCGTTTTGGAAAGATTCATGGCACTAAGGTTTGCTCCAATGAGTCTTAAAGAGGAAGAAGAAACCTCCAGAACCTTTTCATTCGGATAGGACCTAAGAAAGTTCAGATGCAGACTCAGCTCGCACTTTCGTTTCTGACTGAGTGCAAATCCTCCGAACCAGTCCATCTCGACATAGATTTCTTCAAAAAAAGGATACGAATCTTTACTTAAAAATACACTTTTCTGAGCCATATGTCCTCCTGAAAAAATGGGGTTATCTGTGAAAAAGAAAAAAAGTGAATAAAAACCCCATAAAAATAATTCCGTGCGGTCGTATAATAGATAGAAAGGAGGGCAGCAGACATGGAAAATGTTGAATTTGATTTGTGTATGCAGCAGGTTTCATGTGGTGATAAAGACGCATTGCACCGTATCTATGATGCGTATGTAGATTATATTTTTCACCTTGTTCTGGGTATCGTAAAAAATTATGAAGACGCAGAGGATATCACCAGTGACTTTTTCATCAGACTGTGGAAACAGGCGGATATGTACAGGCCAGGAGGAGGACACAGGTATTATCTGTCTGTGATCGCACATAATATGGCTGTAGATTATCTGCGTGTCCGTCGGCGTGAGATACCTGTGGATTACCAGGAAGAACCAGAAGGAGATGTGCATATGGCAGCAGAGGACCCTTATGAAGAAGTGATCGCGGGAATATCGGTCGAACAGCTCCTTGACAGACTGAAGCCGTCTGAACGGGAAATCGTCCATCTGAAGATCATAGGGGAGCAGACATTTGATAAAATCGCCTCAATTTTAAATATACCCCTGGGAACGGTAAGCTGGAAATATCGTCAGGCGATCCAGAAACTGAGGAGGTACGGATATGAAGCATGATTTTCGTCGGGAATATGAAGAATATATGAATAAAAAAACACCGGATCTTTGGAATCGGATCGAGAAAGGAATTACGGAAGAAACTCAGGAAACCCAGGAAAACCGGGAAAACCAGGAAACCCAGGAAAACCAGGAAAACCGGACAGCAGTCGGAAAACCCGGCAGGATAAGAATTTTCAGGATATTGGCTACTGCTGCTGCAATAGTATGCGTTGTCGGGATCAGTACATGGACATTGCTTCCTGACAGGCAGAGAGGACAGAGCATGGAAATAATGCAGAGCCAGAAGAAAAATCAGACAGCAAGTGATGCAGCAGAGGAGCCGCAGGAGAAGACTGCGGAAACGGCTGCAGAGGAGCCGCAGGAGATGACTGCAGATACGGCTGCAGCAGAGCCGCAGGAGATGACTGCAGATACGGCTGCAGCAGAGCCGCAGAAGATGACTGCAGATACGGCTGCAGCAGAGCCGCAGGAAATAGCTGCAAATATGGCTGCGGCAGAATCACAGGAAATGGTTTCGAGTATGCATGATGCAAAGACACAGGTGACGGAAAAAGATATGACCGCCGAGAGCGAGGAAATGGTAATGAATTATGCTGCGGAAGCTTCCGGATATGTTGTTCCTGATAATCTTTCACCTGTATTTCATGTACCGGAATCCAGAGAAAGCTATGCACAGACCGGAATCAGCGGATTTTCGCTGACAGCTTTGGAACCCTTGTCAACCTTTTCTGCCGACGTGGATACCGCCTCTTACGCAAATGTACGTCGTATGATCGAGGATGGATACAGCATCGGGCAGATCGATCCCTATGCAGTTCGTCCGGAGGAATTTATCAATTATTTTTCTTATGACCTGAAAGATCCGGAGGATGGAGAAAAATTTGGTGTTACAACAAAGATCGGCATCTGCCCATGGAATGAAAAGCACCGTCTCCTTTTTGTCGGGATGAAGACAGAGGATCTGGATCTGTCAGAAGCTCCGGCAGAAAATCTGACTTTCCTGCTGGATGTTTCCGGATCTATGGATGAACCGGATAAACTCCCGCTTCTCCAGAAATCTTTTCAGCAGCTTCTGGATCAGCTGGATGAGGATGATACAGTGTCGATCGTAACCTATGCAAACGGTGTAGAGGTCGTTCTTGACAGTGCAAAGGGAACAGAAAAAAGTGTCATTGCGGATGCCATAAACAGTCTGAAGGCAGAGGGTGGAACTTATGGAGAAGGAGGAATACAAAAGGCTTACGACCTGGCGGAGAAAAATTTCAGGCCTGAGGCCAATAACCGTATCATCCTTGCAACGGATGGAGATCTGAATATCGGGATCTCAGAACCAGACGAGCTGGAAAGATTTATCCGGGAAAAGAGAGACAAAGGGATCGGTCTTTCCGTGCTTGGTTTTGGAACCGGAAATCTCAGAGATGACAATATGGAACGTCTTGCAGACTGCGGAAACGGGAACTATTCCTATATCGACTCTATATTGGAAGCACGAAAGGTGATGGTGGAAGAGATGGGAGCCAGTTTCCATACAGTGGCAGAGGATGTCAGGCTCCAGGTTGAATTTAATCCGGCATTTGTAAATGCCTACCGGCTGATCGGATATGAGAACCGCCTTATGGATGCTGCAGATTTCAGAAATGATCAGAAAGATGCGGGAGAGATCGGTGCCGGGCACAATGTTGTAGTGCTGTATGAACTGATTCCTGCAGAAAGCGGGGAGGCAGTAGAACTGAAATATCAGAAGAAGGAACAAACAGAGCCGGATGCGGATGATGAATACGGAACCGTGACGATCCGTTATAAAGAACCGGGAGAAACGGAAGGACAGGAAGCTGTATTTACAGTAGATCATGAGGATGAAGCCGGACAGTCTGATGAAGATCTGAGATTTGCCGCTGCGGCAGCAGAGCTGGCCATGATCCTGCGGGATGACCCGAATAAAGGAACTGCATCACTTGAAGGCATTCTTGAGATGGGTCATTCTTTTAAAACAGACGATGAATATAAGCAGGAATTCTTTTATCTGGTCCGGTTTCTTCTGAAGAACAGTTGAGGAGACAGGGAACCGTCCCCTGTCTCCACTGTCTCAGATAACGTGTCTGTTTTTCCACTTCCCGCTTCGGAAGCGCCAGATATCGAGACCGGCCTTTATACACCAGTCCAGCGCCATAGCCAGTGCAATGCCGATGACGCCCAGGCCAAGCCAGCTGGCCAGCAGGAATGAGAATAGTGTACGACAGACCACCGTACAGAAGATCGACGCCCACATGGTGAACTGTACGTCTCCTGCCGCCCTCAGGCCTGCAGAGAGCGGCATCGCGAAGGGCTGTATCGTGGCGGAGAACAGGTTATGGATAGCTACGATGATAAGAATCAGCCGTTTGGTCTCACTGCTCAGATCGTAAAGTGGCAGCAGCATCGGGGTCAGAACCATGACCGCCGCATTCCATAATGCCGCCAGCACGATAGAGAGCCGGGTCAGCTTGCGCATGTACCATTCTGCCGCTTCCTGATCCTTTGCACCGACACACTGCCCGATCACAGTGATGAACACCGTGCTCATGGACGTGCCCATGCAGGCAGCCAGAGACCAGAAGGTCTGACCAGTGGAATTGGCGGCGATCTGTGAGGTTCCGAAGGTAGCCACCAGGATGCCCAGTGCCACTTTTGCAGCCTGGAAAAGCGTGTTTTCAACGGAATTGGGAATGGCGATGCCGAGAATGCGCCGGATCATGACAAGGTCCGGCTTCAGCATCTTTTTCAGCTCTATGTGCACTTCCTGCTTTTCGTTGAAGCAAAGCGCTGTCATCACAATGGCGGCGGTATACCAGGAAAGGGTGGTGGGCCAGGCTACGCCGGCCGCACCTGCATGCAGTACGAAGATACCGATGGCATTGCCTGCTACATTCACAAGGTTGGCCACCAGAGATACCCGCATGGTTACAGAAGTCCTGCCCATCGTGCGGTAAAGTGCCGCTCCTGCATTGTAGATCGCATTGGCGGGGAAGGACAAGGTGACGATCCACATATAGGTCTTACAGGCTGCCATCGTTTCCGGCTCTGTTGCGGGATACATAAGTTCCAGCAGAGCGGACCCGAAGATGAGCATCAGCCCCATACAGACAAGGGATACAAATCCGGCAAGATGGAAGATCTGTGAGGCTGCCAGATTGCCATGTCCGCGGTTCCTGCTGCCGATGTACTGAGCGACCACCACGGATCCGCCGGCCGAGATGGCTGTAAACAGATAGATAAAGATCGTGTAGATCATGGTATCCAGACCGACGCCCGCTACCACGGTCTCACCAGCATAACTGACCATCATGGTATCCGCCAGACCGACGACCATCTGAAGCAGCTGCTCTATCACCAGCGGAACGATCATGGCTTTCAGCATGGCATCCGTAAACACCTTCTGTCTGTCATCGAGCTGTTTTCCGGGCTCGATCAGTTTTTGAAATAGATTCATATACTTTAGCTCCCCGATTTTCGCACTGCAAAAAGAAAGGTACGTTTTTTGCATTCTTGTGAGAAAGGTAAATTGGCAGTTCAGTCAGCAGTTCCCCACGATTATCCGTCGAGACTTTTCAGATATTTAAGAAGGTCCTTCGCGGCTGTGGTGAGAGAGGATTTTTTATATAAAATACCAAGCGTTAGAACCGGTTTTTCCGTCATGGAAACACGGACCAGGTCAGAAGATGGAGAAAGGTCCTGGAACTCGGACCTGGTAAGGATCGAGCGGGCAGAGCCGCTCTGAAGATATGCCTTGAGAACGTCGCGGCTTGTGGTCGTAACGATGGGGCGTATCGTATCTGTCCGGATGCCGGAAAGGTCCAGAAGCCGGATGATTTCGTTGTACATATTCTGATGCAGGATCAGACGGTCGCTGACCACCTGCAGAAGAGAGACCGGCGCGGCTGCAGATCCGGTAAAGGCAGCCATGGTATCGGGATTGCCAACGTAGAATAATTCTTCTTCTGTGAGGCGGAGTTCGTTATATCGGCGGTGAGGGTTGAAAATGTTGCTGTGCCCGAGGATCAGGTCCAGTTCGCCGGCATCAAAGGCTTTGAGAGCCGTTACCATATCATAATCCTGCAGGACAAGTTCTTCCTGGGGATGCTGGTCAAAATAGGACAGGATAGAGCGGATCGTATGAAATGCATTGGCAGCGGAATCCACGGAGATCCGGACCGGCTGGTTCTGGTCCGGTGCTTCTTTGACGGAATCCAGCATTTTGTCATAGGTTTCCAGGATCGTGGAGGCATAAGAAAAGACAGATTCTCCCTTTTCCGTAAAAGTGAGGGTACGGCGGGAACGGTCGATAAGCGGGACATTCAGGCTGTTTTCCAGTGCTTTGATATATTTTGAAAAGCTGGACTGGGAAATAAACATTTCTTCCGCCGCTTCAGAAAAATTCATCTTTTCCTTTAGAAGGACAAAGGCTCTCAGCCATTCGATCTGCATATCGATCACACCCCTATACTCCAAAATTGTGCACCAGGCAGGATGCCGGCAGGATGGCCGGCATTTTATCGTCAGCATCAGATAATTCTGATGCTGATTATTATTCTATCAGTAAATGATTTATAAGACAAGTTTCACATTCCAATTTTGAATTCTGGTTTTCTATTTCTGAATTGTGTCAGTAAAGCATTCTTTGTTATGATACTTTCAGGCAAAATTTAACAATAAGCTGAAGCACCAAGCTTAAACAAGGAGGTTACTTATGATAATTGATCTGATGCGTGTTCCTTTTAGTAAAAAAGATTCCTATATGGTCATCTCCGAGCTGAAAAAAGAATACATAACCAAAGAGCTGGATGCCGGACTGTATCTGCGGACGGTTCACGGTTCGGCGGCACGCTCGGTCGTTGCCAAGCTCACCCCGCTGTTTGGCGGAAAAGAAGAAGAGTACACGACAGAGCTTGAACTGGCGACACTGGTTATTTCCTGCGGGGATATGAAGATAGAAGTCTGCTTTGACGACGAAAATACCATGCTGTTCCGCGGCAGTGCCGGTACAGGCATGAAGATCGATTTCATGACCGAGCAGTATAAGAATGACTATATTTATGATATCAAGCACAGAGATTATACCCTGTATATGGCAAACTGCTATAAGAACAACTGCCGTTATATGATCTGGGCATTGAGAGATAAGATTTCTCTTGATCAGCAGTGGGACGACAATATCGCCATCTACTCCCGCCTGAACGTGAGCAGTCCGGACGGCTTCATGTTTGCCATTCAGGAAGTCGAGACTGAGTGGAGCAACAAGATCGGCAAATATGATTTCGGTCTCTGCAAGAAGAAAAATCAGGAAGAATTCCTTGAGTTCCTTCATACACTTCCCCGCTACAATCTGGACAGCCAGGAAAGAGTATTTCTGGCAGCCTATATCGAATGGAGCAGTATTGTTAAAAAGGATGGCTTCCTTACGAGAGACGCCATGCTGGTGACGAAAAACTGGCTTGCAGATAAGACTGGCTGGAATCATTGCTTCAATGCGGTTGCTCTTTCTTATAAGGATCCTAAGAAGGCATGGGATCAGTTTATTATCATGTTCGATATGATGGACAAGACAGGACGTCTTCCCGACAGCTTTAATGATTCCTATGTCAAGTGGAATCATGTAAAACCGCCGATCCATGGCCTCATCCTCCGCAAGATGATGAAGAACATGGAACTGGATAATGATCAGCTGATCGAGGCTTATCTTGTTCTGAAACGATCCACAGCCTGGTGGATGAAGTATCGCGACTTCCGTCATGAAGGTCTTTATGTTTATGATCATGCCAAGGATTCCGGATGGGATAATTCTACCGTATTCTCTCTCTTCCCTCCGGTCGCGACCCCGGAACTGCAGGCTTTCCTTATTATCCAGATGGATGTGGTAGCCGAGATTTCCGAAAAGCTTGGAATCGAAGAAGACGCTGTATACTGGAAGAAACAGGCTGATAAGCTGATGGATCAGTTCCTTCTTAAGTGTTTCCGGAACAATCTGCCGACTCCGATCCACAGCAATACACATGAATATGTGGACTGCGATTCTCTTCTGCCTTATCAGATCCTGGTACTCGGGGACCGTCTGCCGGAAGAAATCAGAAAAGCCTGTATTGAACAGCTGAAGAGCGACCGTTTCCGTACAGAATATGGGTTCGCGACGGAAAGTCCAAAGAGTCCGCTTTATAACAGAACGAAGAAATACAGAGGACCTATCTGGGCACCGGCCACCTTCTTTATTCTGGAAGGCCTTGACCGCTGCGGCGAGGAAGAGCTGCTGGAGGAAGAAGCTGTCAAGTATCTGAAGCTTGTTCAGGATAGGGGTCTTGCAGAAAATTACGATGCCGAGACAGGAGAGCCGATCGGTCCGTCGATCTTTACATGGACGGCAAGTTCTTATATCGTTATCCTGCATGAATATGCAAAAAAACATAATTTAACTTGACTAACTCTTCTGCCTTATACTAAAGTTGACCTGTGTGTATAAAAGACAGGATTTTCATATGGGAAAATATGAAAGCAGAGCTTTCATAGCTGCCTTTATGGCGCAGTAAATGCGCCATGCAGAGGAAAGTATGATGTTGTAAACCTGCCATTATTGGCGCGGCAAGTGTGCCATGAAAGGGGAAAGCATGAAAAAACTGAAAGTGAAAAAAAATATTGAATGTATGAACTGCCTTGCCTGTGTACTGGAATGTGCAGAGACCTACTTTAAATCCAAAGATACCGACAGAGCAGCTCTTCTGATCGCTCCCAAAAGAAAAGAGCCGGATAAAACAGCGCCGGTCACCTGCGTTCAGTGCGGAAAATGTGCCGAAGCCTGTCCGAACAATGCGATCATCCAGAATAAGCAGGGTGTCTATATGGTAAATAAAAAGCTCTGCAGTGGATGCGGCGACTGTGTGGAGGCATGTCCTTTCCATGTAATGCGTAAACCGGAGGATTCAAAGGTTGCCTTTAAGTGTATTGCCTGCGGCAAGTGTGCATCCGTATGTCCGATGGAAATTCTGGAGGTAGTCAATAACTGATATGTACAGGGGTCACCTGGTGAATGGGCTGTGAACTTTCAATTGACAAATATCTGAAAAAAGGTATAATTATTTTACAGCTTTAATTTGGTAAACATGTGACGCATGGGCGGGCGAAGATAACTGAATTGGTTGTCTTTGCCTGCTTTTTTGGCGGCAAAGAGTGAGCATGTATTTCTTTTCTGTCTGGTCCGTTGTATGTTTACCGGAAATAAAGGCCTTAGAAAGGTCTATCATTATTAAAGGAGGAATTTTTTATGAAGAATCTTTCCAGAAGACTGATGGCTATTGGCATCGCTGCTATGATGGGAATCGGCGCGGCATCTCCTGCTATGGCAGAAGACGGCAAGATCGAGATCGCGGTTACAGGCGGTTCTGAAGATGCCATGCAGCTGAATTCGGCAACATCCGGTTATCTTAACGGACTTTCTGCTCTTCGTCATCTGTATGAAGGTCTTTACAAACTGGATGCAAACGGAGACGTTG
>CACZPF010000427.1 GCA_902782975.1 uncultured Lachnospiraceae bacterium | reverse complement strand
CCTTTCGAGACCCGCGGACATGTGGCACTGGCAGGTACCTTCGGCTACGAACTCGATATTACCCGGATCCCGGCAGAGGATCGTTCTCAGATTCCGGCCCAGACAGAGATGTGCCGCAAATATCAGCCGCTGATCCAGAAGGGGGACTACTACAGGCTTTCTTCCTGGTGCGATAAAAAACCATGGGACTGCTGGGAAGTGGTATCCAAAGACAGAAGAGAAGCGCTGGTTACCTGGGTACAGGTCTTGTCGTCTCCTGCTGTCCACAGCCATGCGATCCGGCTGAAAGGGCTTGACCCGGATACCCTCTATACACTGGAAGAGACAGGAGAAACCTGGTACGGCGAAGAACTCATGAACTGCGGTTATCTATTCCGGCCGGTACAGAAAGACGCAGCCAGCCGTCTCCTGCATTTTACTGCATCATGATAAGAGCATCAGAGCGATCATGAACAGCGGCTGAATTTAGTGGTTGCAACCCGTGTGCATCTATGCTATAATGCCCCACGTGAAAAGAAAATTCTTCGGGGCAGGGTGACTGCGCAGTATCCATATCTGCTGCAAGGAATTCCCTACCGGCGGTATAGTCCGCGACCCGCAGCATGCGGCTGATCCGGTGTGATTCCGGAACCGACAGTATAGTCTGGATGAGAGAAGAACACACTTTTATCATTTGTGCTCTTGCCCCGGGATCCTGTCCCGGGGTTTTTTAAGAATTTTCTTGGAGCAGCACTTCAATAATTCTTAAAAAGGAGAGACACATCATGAGCGAACAAGTATTACGAGACGGAAATGTACTAAAAAGAAGCCACACCAGGACGATCGCCCAGACAGCCATGCTGGGGGCAGTCGCCGGGATCCTGATGAATTTTGAATTCCCGCTTCCCTTCCTGGCCCCTTCTTTTTACCAGCTGGATTTTTCGGAGATACCGGTCCTGATCGGTTCTTTTGCCATGGGGCCGTTTGCCGGTGTCATGGTAGAGCTGGTAAAGATCCTGGTTCATCTGGTGACCCGTGGAACTTCTACCGGCGGCGTAGGTGACTTTGCCAATTTCTTATTCGGGTGCGCCTACATTGTTCCTGCGGGGGTCATCTACCGCTTCCATCATCAGAAAAGCCGCGCACATGCAGTGGCAGGAATGGCTGTCGGGACCTGCCTTACGACCGTTCTGGCCTGCTTTATGAATGTTTTTGTTCTTCTGCCGATGTACGGCCGCCTTTTCAATATGCCGGTCCAGGCATTTATCGAAATGGGAACGGCAGTCCATGCATCTGTGCATAGTCTGCTTGGATTTGCGGCTCTGATCATTGTACCCTTTAACCTGTTTAAATATACGCTGACCTCCGTGATCGTCTTTTTCATTTATAAGAGGATCCGGGTGATCCTGCGAGGAGATTGATCATCATGGGTGAGATCCACCATATTGAAAAACTGACAGATAATAAATTTGTCAATCTGTATCATGTGGATGCGACCAGCGTTCACAAGACTCCCGTGAGCTACTATGTGGCCTCGAGGGCAAAAAATATCAAGGACCTGAAACTGACTACCCGTCAGAATACGCCTGACGGGGTGGTGATCTACAGTATTTACGGAGAAAAGAAAGACAGAGTCGTACTCGTCCGGCAGTACCGGTATGCGATCGGGGACTATATCTATGAATTTCCTGCCGGGCTGGTGGAACCGGGTGAAAGCTATCACGAAGGAGCCGTTCGGGAATTATTTGAGGAGACAGGCCTCACGCTGACCCCCATACCTGTGGCGGAAGGCTATCAGAAGCCGTATTTTACGACGGTTGGCATGACGGATGAATCCTGCGCCACCGTATTTGGCTACGCTTCCGGAGAGATCAGCACGGCTGCTCAGGAGGCGTCTGAGGAGATCGAGATCGTTCTGGCCGACAGAGAAGAGGTAAAAAGGATCCTGAGGGAAGAAAAGGTTGCCATTATGTGCGCCTATATGCTGATGCATTTTATCAGCGACGAAGAACCCTTTGGCTTTTTGGGAAAACTATAAGAGGAGATCGATTATGAGCGCCTGGGAAGAGAATGTCCGGAAGGTGACCCCGTACACTCCCGGGGAACAGCCCCGCGAAAAAGATGTCATCAAGCTGAATACGAATGAAAATCCGTACCCGCCGTCACCGCTGGTCGTAAGGGCCATGCAGGAGATGAACACGGAGCAATTCAGATTATATCCGGACCCGACGATCGGGGACCTGGTAAGGGAGATCGCCTGTTACTACGGCCTTGACGAGGAAGAAGTATTTGTGGGCGTCGGATCAGATGATGTGCTTGCTATGTCATTTCTGACATTTTTTAATTCGGGCAGACCAGTGCTGTTCCCGGATATTACCTACTCATTTTATGATGTGTGGGCCGAATTATTCCGCATTCCTTACAGACAGATCCCTCTGGATGAGAATTTTGAAGTACTGAAGAACGATTACTTTACAGAAAACGGCGGTATCGTGCTTGCAAATCCAAATGCGCCTACCGGTGTGAACATGGCTCTTTCAGATATTGAAGAAATTCTGAAAAAGAATCCGGATGTGGTCGTGATCGTGGATGAAGCCTATGTGGATTTCGGCGGGCATTCTGTGCTTCCCCTGATCCATACCTATGAGAACCTTCTCGTTGTCCAGACCTTCTCAAAATCCAGATCCATGGCCGGTATACGTATCGGCTTCGCCATGGGAAACAGAAAACTGATCCGCTATCTGCTGGATGTTAAATACTCCTTTAACTCTTATACTATGAACCGTCCCGCTATTCTGGCGGGCGTGGCTGCCATGCGGGACAGAGAATACTTTGAGCAGACGACCCGGCAGATTATTGAGACAAGGGAATGGACCAAAAAAGAACTGAAAAATCTGGGCTTTCATTTCAGCGATTCCATGACGAATTTTATCTTTGCTTCTCATAAGGACTGCCCGGCACAGGAACTGTTTGAAGTACTGAAGAAAAATAAGATCTATGTGCGGTTTTTTAATAAGCCAAGAATATCGAATTACCTGCGCATCACTATCGGAACCCGGGAAGAAATGGAAAAGCTTGTCAGCTTCATCTCGGAATATCTGATAAAACGGGAGGCACAATAAAGAATGGAAGCATTAGTTCAATGGTTTTCGGAAAATCTGTCCCAGTATATTTCACCGGAAGCGGTGATCTTTATCATCTCCATGATTCCGATCCTGGAGCTGAGGGGCGGGCTTCTTGCAGCATCCCTTCTTAAAATCAGTGCCGCAAAAGCGATCCCGCTGTGCATTATCGGGAATATTATTCCCATTCCCTTTATTCTGCTCTTTATCCGCCAGATCTTTAAATGGATGAAAAAGACCAGACTTTTCCGCGGCATGGTGGAAGCATTGGAGAACCGTGCCATGAAAAAGAGTGACAACATCAAGAAGTATGAATTCTGGGGGCTGATGCTGTTTGTAGGCATTCCCCTTCCCGGAACAGGCGCATGGACTGGTTCTCTTATTGCCTCCCTTTTGAATATCGACATCAAAAAAGCATCGATCTCAATCCTCTGCGGAATTGCACTGGCAACGGTGATCATGTATGTTGTTTCGTATGTATTAGTAGGCAATATCGTACACTGACCTGTTGAAAATTTATGTACGACAGGCAGGAGATATCTTATACAGGGTGTATCCTTTGTAAGACAGAAGCTGTGGCAGAGAGGCTGCAGGGACGGCTGGAAGAGCAGAGCGTTCCGCAGCCTCTTTTTCTGACGGTATTCGGCCTGAGAAACTTTTGTTTGTCTTGCTTATTTTTCAGGTGTGGTTTATCATATAAAAACAGGTGATCTGGACACACGATTTTTATCATGGAAGGTGTTAATCATGGAAGTATGGGAAGCTCTGGACGGGCTCAAAAAGAAGGCGATGGCAGACAGGTGTCTTCGTCAGGAACTTCTGAACACAAAAGAAGGAACAAATCCACTCTCGACATTCTGCAGGATCAGTACAGAGGCGGGCTTTCCGCTGTATGAGATGGATCTTCTTTCCTACGGAGAAGACAGCTATGCAGCCATGCGGCGCAGTACCAACGGGGGAGGGGAGAATTCTCCCATGCTGGAGGGAGAGGATGACTATTATGAGTTATTTCTTACAGAACTGCTGAAGTATCAGGAACCGGAAAAATAACGGACAGGTGGTGTGGCGGCGATGAAAGAACGAAGACAGCGTCTTGGCGCCGTGATCCGGATATTGCATTACAACCGTTGGATCCTGTTCAGCTTTGAGGTACTGTATAAACTGCTGGGTGTTACTTTGTTTGTACCTTTTCTGTATAGCTCCTTTGATCTGCTTCTCCGGATTACGGGATATAATTATCTGACATTTGAAAATGTGTGGAAGTTTTTAAGGAATCCACTGGTATATCTGTTTCTGGGATCTGTCATTCTGCTGATCGTGCTGTATGCAGCCGTCGACATGGGTGCGGTGATCTATATTCTTCACTGTTCACAGTGCCGGGAAAAGACGAGTCTTTCCAGTGTGATCCGTTTTGCTTTTCGAAATATGGTATTCCTGTTCAGGAAGGGAAATCGGGGCCTTCTTTTAACGATCCTGTTATACCTGCCCTTCTTTAATATTGCCCAGGTTCCGGAAATTATGTCAACCTACTCCATGCCGAACATGCTTCTGCTGAATTTAGGAGGCCAATGGGCAGTGACAGGCGGGATCGTTCTGGCCGGTCTGCTGATTGCGCCGCTGTTCATACGGGATCTTTATGCGTTTCATTATTTCACGCTTCTTGATCTTGGAAAAAAAGAAGCAGTAAAGAGGAGCAGTGCGCTAAGAGATACAAAGGAAAAGGTCAAGGACCTGCTTTTGCTTATGCTGGTTCAGATTCTGTGTATTGTCGCGTTTATTCTGGTTCTTGCTGTCGGGATCTTTCTGGTGATCCTGTTCGGACGGCTGTTTGCCAGGGTGCGTTTTTTCAGCTCCCTGATCGTCCGGCTGGTCAAAGGGGTCATTACGGTAGCGCTGGTGGTTTTTGGACTTCTGGGCACGCCGATCTGCTGTATTGTCGTGAATATGCGCTTTTACAGGCATCGTTCAGTGAAAAAGGAATCATCCGTCAGTCTGGAACAGGTAGAAGCAGCGCGGGGATGCGTTTTGACGGATGTCCAGAAAAGCAGAAGGGAACAGCTGAACCGGCTTCTGATCCCTCTGGAGATCCTGGTGCTGGTGGTAACGATCTTTTTGTGTTCCGTGTATGTGAACCGTATGCATCGCGGGGAACTGAATCTTAATATTGAATATCTGAAAACAACAGAAGTGACCGCGCACAGAGGAGCTTCCAGATTTTATCCGGAAAATACCATGTCTGCTTTTTGGGGTGCCCTGGAGGCAGGAGCAGACTGGATAGAACTGGACATCCGCCAGAGCAGTGACGGACAGTTATTTGTCATGCACGATCTGAATCTGTACAGGACCACGGGAAAAGATGCCCTCTCCTGGAACCTTACTTATGATGAGATCAGCAGACTGGACGCAGGAAGTTTTTTCAGCGACCGCTTCGCGGGCGAAAAGATCCCGCTTCTTTCGGAAGTCATTGATTTTGCAAAAGAAAACGGGATCCGGCTGAACATCGAGATCAAGCCGACCATGTATGATGTACATCTGGAAGAGAACCTGGTAGAGCTGATCGAGGAAAAGGATTTTATCGGCCAGTGTGTTGTAGCGTCCCAGATCTATGATTCGATAGCTGCTGTCAAAAAGCTGAATGAAGACATTACAACGATCTATGTGACGGGATTTGCCTACGGGAATATTAACAGGATGATCTATGCGGACGGGTTCAGTATCCGGGCCAGCAGTATTACGGACGCTCTTGTTTCCAGGCTTCACAATGCCGGAAAACAGGTCTACGCGTGGACGGTAAATAATAAGGACAGCATCAACCTTATGATGGATCATCAGGTGGATAATATCATTACAGATAATGTAGCTCTTGCAAAAACCTGTATCGGAACCAAAATGGCAAGTGATGCGGTGAATGAATATGTGAATTTCCTCAACCGGCAGATCCGCCTGATCGGATACCGGTTCGGAAAATAGGAGGGAAAAAGGAGTAAAATGACGGGTGTTATTGATGTAGGAGGCGGACTCAGGGGAATTTACGGGGCAGGTGTTTTTGATTACTGCATGGATCATGATATTCATTTTGATTATTGCTGCGGCGTTTCCGCAGGCAGTGCCAATCTTGTATCCTATATGGCGGGGCAGAAGGGCCGGAATTATAAGTTCTATACAGAATATGCGCTTCGTAAAGAGTACATGGGCGTGGAGGAATTCATCCGTAAGGGCTCCTATATTAATCTGGAATATGTCTATGGAATCCTCAGCAACAGTGACGGGGAATATCCGCTGGATTTTGAGGCAATGAAGAGAAGCGGCAAGATCCTGCGGGTAGTGGCGACGGATGCAGAGACAGGGCATCCGGTTTACTTTGGCATGGAAGATATGGCACAGGATGACTACGGACCTGTGAAGGCTTCTTCCTGTGTTCCCATTGTGAATAAGGCATTTGAATTTAAGGGAAGGAAATATTACGACGGCGGCATTACAGATCCCATTCCCATCCGGAGGGCTTTCCGGGAAGGATGTACCCGGGTCGTGGTCGTCCTGACCCGTCCAAGAGATTTTACAAGAGACAGCGGAAAGGACAGGTGGCTGGCCAGAATGCTGCTGAACTCCTGGCCGAATACGGCCAGAGCTCTTTATCGCCGCAGCGCCTACTATAACCGTGCGCTGGAGCTCTGTAAGATCTATGAAAAAGAAGGAAAGGTCCTGATCGTTGCTCCAAAAGACATCGGCGGCATGAAGACCCTGACGCGGGATCTGGATGCCATCAAAATGATGTATCAGGAAGGATACGAAGACGCCGGGAAGATTCAGAAATTCATCAGTGCCTGAGAGCCGGACTGCGTTTTTTTTGGTTGTTTTTAACCTTGCAATGTAAAAATTGTATGCTATACTTATTCATTGCGAATTCAGGGAAATACCCTGTGTTCATAATGAATAAGGAAAGAAGGATCTGTTTTTTATGGAAGCATTGCTGGAAATATCGATTGCTTTATTTGCCGGGCTTATGATGACACGTCTTTTCAAGGTAATGCATCTTAAGTTCCCGGATGTGACTGCTTTTCTGATCGCGGGAGTTCTGGTCGGACCGTTTGTTCTCGGGAGATTCGGTATAGAAGGGGTAGGCTTCTCCTCGATGGAAGCCATCGAGAAGGTAAGTGTTCTGTCCAATGTGGCGTTGGGATTTATTGCCTTTGATATCGGAAATGAATTCCGGCTCTCTCAGTTAAAGAAGACCGGCAGGACTGCGACAGTGATCGGTATTATTCAGGCGGCAGCGGCGGCGGCTCTTGTGATGGCAGTCCTGATCCTGCTGCATTTTATACTTGGGAAGGATGTGCTTCCGATCCCTGTCGCGGTAACATTAGGGGCGATCGCTTCCGCGACGGCGCCGGCCGCTACCCTGATGGTTGTAAGACAGTATAAGGCAAAAGGGCCGGTTACGGATCTTCTGCTGCCGATCGTTGCGCTCGACGACGCGGTAGGTCTTGTGATTTTTGCCGTATCTATCGGTATTGCGCAGGCTCTGGAGGGCGGCGAACTGAACGCGGTTTCGATTATCGTAAATCCGCTTCTCGAGATCATCTGCTCACTGGCGCTGGGCGCTTTGATGGGAGCGTTCCTGACCGTTCTGGAGAAGCTGTTCTTCTCGAATTCAAACCGGTTGTCGCTGACGATCGCCTTTGTGGTCATGACGATCTCTATTGCGTCGGTCAGGATCCCTCTCGGGCCGGTTACGGTCAGCTTTTCTTCTCTTCTGGTCTGCATGATGCTGGGGACCATGTTCTGCAACATGAGTGAGTTTTCTGCGGATATTATGACGAGGTCTGAAAAGTGGACGGCTCCTCTTTACGCTGTGTTTTTTGTTATTTCCGGTGCGGAGCTGGATCTCGGTGTCTTTCGGTATCCGACGACGATCCTGATCGGTATTGTCTATATTCTTGTCCGTTGCGCCGGGAAGTATTTTGGAGCTCTTGGAAGCAGTACCATGATGGGATGCAGTCCTGCAGTAAAAAAATATCTTGGAATCACACTGTTCCCGCAGGCTGGTGTGGCTCTCGGCATGGTGATCTCCGCCCAGGTGCTGGGAGAATATTCCGGGGCGATGATACGGAATATTATTCTGTTCAGTGTTCTGGTTTATGAACTGATCGGCCCGATGCTTACAAAGATGTCTCTGACAGCTGCCGGAGAGATCACGCAGGGCAATTCCGAAGCCAAGAACAGAGCTCGTTTTGCCCGCAGCAAGATCTGACCAGGCTATGAATTATTATGGATAAAAAATCGGCAATCCGTCTGCACACGGTAAAAGACAGATAAAACGTTGATGTCTTTCGCCGCATGCAGATGGATTGCCGATTTTTACGTTACGGCTCCTTTTTATGCCAAAGGTTTATTGTCACATCCGCTCGAATACAGGCATGTAATCAAGAGGCGCATCCACGTGGACGCTCTGGCAGCCTTCGAACATGGTTCCTGTACTTGTCAGTTTCCATGAACCTGCCGGAAGATACACGTCTCTGGAAAACTCGTCAAGATGGAATACAGGTGCACAGAGATACTTGTCCCCGAACATGTACTGATCCTGCAGTCCCCAGCATTTCTCATCCTCCGGGAATTCAAAAAACATTGT
>CACZPF010000426.1 GCA_902782975.1 uncultured Lachnospiraceae bacterium | reverse complement strand
GCATGTCATGGAATCGAGGTCCATGAGCATGTCTGCTTCCAGGCCCGTAGATCCGGGGGCGCAGAAGCTGATGAAATACAGCCTGTCGGCAAGCCGGATATATCTGGTCGGATTAAAGGTAGTAAAAAAACCGGACCATTCCGGTGCGGCATCTGGGACAGGGCTTACGAAAGCACAGCAGGATATGTTTTCATACATCTGATGGATGCAGATTTCCGGCGTAAACCTCCAGTCCATGACAACACCGGTAAGATCCTCGGTGAATGCGTGAGCACAGGAGGATGAATCACTGCTCTGCCCTGCTATTCCGGCAAAACGAACGGTCCGGCATACATCGCGGTTGGAATGGATCGTGCCGAATTTAAGATCCAGCATGGTTGCACTTTTCCGGTCGAAATCAAGAACCAGGGTAACGGCCTGCCATGGAATGATGTCGGTTCTGAGATGATGTACGAGATAAACGTTCGGTCTTGCCGAGGGGAGAATTTCCATCTCTTCTTCTGTGGATGTGTCTCCCTGTGAAAAGACCAGATGGTCCCGATGAAACTGATAGGAGATGCGAGATCCGTCTTCAAATATAAGATCTACACTTTTTCCTGCAAGATCATGTGAGAAGTTCGGCCTTAGGCTGCTGATCAGTCCGCTTTTTCGGAATTGGTCCCTGCGGGCATTCATGCAGATTTTTTCAAGATCGCACAATGTCAGCCAGGTCGGCAGGTCACGCGCCATAAAAATCCCTCCTTTTTTGTATTGTAAAAACAGACTCATGGGAATAAAAACGACATGTATTGTATATAAGTTCCTGCCATATCGTTTTAGCTATGCGTAAATGATAGCAAATATTACTAACAATGTCAACTCGAAATATGGACAGCGGTGGTTAAATAGGGCTAATATAAGGGGCGAGGAGGGACATATTTATATATAATATTCAGGAGAGGAAAAAGCAATTTATCAGATAATTACATTATGTATGCATATTACACAAAATACATTTCATTATTGCGCACTATATATTTTATATTGACAAAACAAGAGCGATTTTGTATACTCTTATTATCAGATAACTAAAACGAAAATGCATACGGAATAAGAGCAACTGTCAATCATGTCTCATAATGATGAGAAGAGCAACCTGTCAACCCGGCTAACCTGTTCATATGTCTAAAAAATGGAAAGAGAGGAAATGAGAATGAGAATGCTGAAAAAGGTAATTGCTGTTATGCTTTGCGGCGCACTGGCAGCCGGCACATCGGTCTGCGCTTTTGCTGAGGAAAAGGAATACGAGCTGTATTACGGACATGACATCAGCGGCACAACAATTGACTTCTGGAACTATATAACCGGTGAAGACAATGAATGCTTCATGAAATGGATCAACAAATTTAATGCTGAAAATCCGTACGGCGTAACGATCAATGCGGACAGCATCGCCGGTGATGTTCTTCTTGAAAAGCTTCCGCCGGCTCTGGCTTCCGGTACCGGCCCGCAGATGGTAATGTGCGGCCTTGACCTTAAGGCTTATGCTTCCCAGGGCCTGATCCAGGACCTGAGTCCTATTTTTGAAATTACGGATCTGAAGAGAGAAGACTTTATCGATGGTCTTCTTGATATAACCTCTTATGAAGACGGCCTGTACGGACTTCCCTTCTATGTAGGCGTTACGTTTATGTTCTGGAACAAAGACATCTACCGTCAGCTCGGCCTTGATCCGGACAAGAACATCAAGACCTGGGAGGAACTGGAAGAAGTCTGCCAGATGGTGAAAGATCAGCTCGGCGATGATTATTACGGACTGAATTTCTCCTATGGCCTGACCTATTCGATCTATGATATTATGGCTGACTTCGGCGGCAAGATCGTCACTGAGGATGAGAACGGCCTGTATCATAATGAAATCTATTCTCCTGAAAATATTGAAGCTATGAAATTCTGGCAGAGCTTCTATGACAGAGGATTCAACCCGCAGGAAGCACATGATGATCTGTTCTATGCAGGCATCGTTGCCAATGCTGTTTCCGGTCCGTGGCTTGGCGGCCGCGCAAGAGATGAATTCGGTCTGGATGTAGGTTTCGGCCTTGCTCCCGGACGTGAAGATGCTTCTTATTTCTATTGTGCAAGCATTAACATGAATGTTACCAACAATGCCAAGACAGAAGAAGAAGTCCTTGCCTGCTACGCATGGATGGAATACTGGAACTCTCTTGAACCCTGTATCGATTTCTCCACAACGATCCATTCACCGGTCTACCTGAAAGCAGCTCTGGATGATCCGCGTGTTACCTCCAACGCAGAACTTGCAGCAATGTCTGATTTCGAAGGACGTACAGCCTGGAACTGGGTTCCCACATCCTTTACACACGGCGGCGAAGTAAATACCCTT
>CACZPF010000425.1 GCA_902782975.1 uncultured Lachnospiraceae bacterium | reverse complement strand
TTACTATACCTAAAGCAAATGTAAAAAAATAAGGAGACGGGACATGAGTGGAAAAATGGTTTATTCAGATGACGGGAGACTCTATCATATCCAGGTGGCACCTGGGGAGGTGGGAAAATATGTTATCCTGCCGGGAGATCCCAAGCGGTGCGTAAAGATCGCCCAGTATTTTGACGACCCGGTGCTGATCGCGGACAGCCGGGAATATGTTACCTACACAGGATATCTGGACGGAGAGAAGGTCAGCGTTACTTCCACCGGTATCGGCGGTCCATCTGCCTCCATTGCCATGGAAGAACTGGTACAGGCCGGAGCCGATACCTTTGTGCGTGTGGGGACATGCGGAGGCATGCAGCTGGATGTGATGGGCGGCGATATTGTGGTAGCTACCGGCGCCATCCGGATGGAAGGGACCAGTAAAGAGTACGCTCCGATCGAATTTCCCGCGGTCGCAAATCTTGATGTGATCAATGCTCTGACTGCTTCGGCTGCCGACCTGAAAGTCAACTATCATACCGGTGTCGTGCAGTGCAAGGATTCTTTCTACGGCCAGCATTCTCCGGAAATCAAGCCGGTAGGCTATGAGCTGGTCAACAAATGGAAGGCATGGGTCCAGCTGGGATGCCTGGCTTCTGAGATGGAATCGGCAGCTTTGTTTACCGTAGCCAGCTATCTGCATGTACGGTGCGGGTCAGCATTCCTGGTGGTGGCAAATCAGGAGAGAGCAGCCCGTGGCCTCGACAATCCCCAGGCGCACGATACGGATATGGCTGTAAGAGTAGGCGTGGGTGCGCTCCGCCGTCTGATCGCAAAGGACAGGTCGCTCAGATCGTAATTCGCAGTCCGAAAACTACAGGGGAATTTCGCACATCATATCTACTGTAATTTATTCTAAAAAGTGTGGATATTTCCGCTTTTTTGTTGTACAATATGGACATGTGGTTTTAAGGTGTTAAGATTCAGGAAAGGATTCAGAAAGAAAGGAAGGGGGCGGTCACGGAATGAGCGGAGAATATGCCATTCAGATGAAAGGGATCACAAAAGTTTATCCCAACGGTACCGTGGCAAATCAGAATGTCAACTTAGATGTAAAAAAGGGTGAGATTCATGCCCTTATGGGAGAAAACGGCGCCGGAAAATCAACCCTTATGAAGATGCTGTTCGGCCTTGAACAGCCGACAGAAGGTCAGATCCTTGTCAACGGGGAACAGGTGCATCTTTCATCTCCCACAGTGGCCATCAGTAAGGGGATCGGTATGGTCCATCAGCACTTCATGCTGGTGCCAAGCCTTACAGTTGCCGAGAATATGGTCCTCGGCATGGTTCCCACAAAGAGCGGCGCGCTGATCGACTTTAAAAAGGCTGTAGAGATCACGGAGGAATATTCCAAAAAGTTTAACCTGGAAGTGGATGCCAATGCCAAGGTCATGGACATTCCCGTAGGTATGAAGCAGAAGGTGGAAATTCTGAAGGCTCTTGTCCGCGGGGCCAAGATCCTGATTCTGGACGAGCCGACAGCAGTTCTTACAAGCCAGGAGACGACGGAGCTTTTTAAAGAGCTCAAAAACCTGAAGACACAGGGGTATACGCTGATCTTCATCTCGCATAAACTGAACGAGATCATGGAAATCACAGACAGGATGACCATCCTCCGTGGCGGACGTTCCATGGGTATCTACGAGACAAAGGATGTCACGCCGCAGGAGATCTCCCGTCTTATGGTCGGCCGTGACGTTGTCCTTAAGGTGGAAAAAGATAAAGCGCAGCCGGGTGCTGAAGTCCTCAAAGTCCGTGACGTAGAATATGTCAATGAGTGGGGAAAGAAGATGCTGGATAAAGTATCTCTTTCCGTCCGCCGTGGCGAGATCCTTGGTATTGCCGGGGTCGAAGGCAACGGGCAGAAGGAACTGGTGGATATGCTCTTCGGCTTTAACCGCCCGAACAGAGGCACCATAGAAGTCAATGGTTCCAATATTATCGGGCTGGGGCAGAGAGAGATCCGCGAAAAGCACATCTCTCTGGTTCCTGAGGACCGTATGCTGTACGGAATTGCCGGTACTGCCAGCATTGAGGAAAACCTGATCAGTGACCGTGCCGGCAGCAAAAAACTGAATAACGGTATTCTTTTTAATATGGGCGCGATCCATAAAGAGAGTGAGCAGCTGGTCAAGGACTATACCGTTCTCTGCAAGAATGCGCAGCAGGCGGTGGGCAGTCTTTCCGGCGGTAATATCCAGAAGGTCGTGGTGGCAAGAGAGTTTTCCAACGATCCGGTTCTGATCATTGCCGATCAGCCCACACGAGGCATCGATGTCGGTGCGACCGAGTTCATCCGCAAAAAGCTGGTGGAGCTGTCAAGATCCGGGATCGCGGTACTTCTGGTATCGGCAGACCTCAATGAGGTTATGGAGCTTTCTGACAGTCTGATCATTATGTGCGGCGGAAGGATAGCGGCATACTTTGAAGACACCGAAGATCTGTCCGATGAATTGATGGGTGAATATATGCTTGGTATCAGGCAGCAGAGCCCGGAAGAGATCAGGAGGGTGTGCCATGAATAAAAAGAATAATACCAAATTTACGATCATCCGGGCGATCGCGGCGATGGCCATTGCGCTTCTGGTGGCTTTCCTGCTTGTATTCCTGAGCTCGGAAGGTGCGACGCTGGGAGAACGTTTCAACGCTTCCATCGCAGCCATGCGGGAAATGCTGATCAGTCCTCTGTTTAAAAAGAGTGGAAAATTCAGTACCAAAAACTTCAGTGATGTGCTGGCCGGAACGATCCCGATCATGTTCACGGGTCTTGCGACCTGTATCATGTTTGCTGCCAACCAGTTCAACCTGGGAGCAGAAGGCGGTATCATGCTGGGTGCTTTTGTAACGGCTGTCGTTGCTATTTATGTCCCGATTCCGGGACCGCTCCTCATGATCGTTGCCGTGCTCTGCGGTGCACTGGCGGTTGCAGTCATCATGCTGATCCCGGCCGTTCTTAAGGCGAAACTGGGCGTCAGTGAAATGGTCAACTCCCTGATGCTGAATTATGTTATCATGTATTTCCTGAATTTCCTGATGAACAGCTATCTGGCAGATACCAGCAAGGGTATCACCCAGACGTACCCGTTCCGGGAAAATGCCCAGATACCGCAGATGATCGAAAACGGTTCGCGTCTGTCCTGGGGATTTGTGGTAGGGATCATCATGGTCATTCTGTGCTGGTTCTTTATGTACCGTACCAGATGGGGCTATGGGATACGTATGACAGGTATCAATCAGCCCTTCGTCATGTATTCAGGCATGAATGTAGCTTTGATCGTTATCCTGGCTCAGGTGCTGGGCGGATTCCTGGCCGGTATGGGCGGCGGTATCGAAATGCTCGGCCGTTATAATGTATATAACTGGTCCGCACTTCCCGGCTATGGATGGACAGGTATTACGGTCGCCATCCTGGCAGGCAATAATCCGATCTATGTACCCTTTGCCGCATTCTTTATGTCGTACCTGACGAGAGGATGTACGCTGATGTCCACTAATGCGAATGTGCCTTCACAGCTGATCAGCATTATCCAGGCCGTTATCTTTATCTTCTTCGCGGCACAGCAGTTCCTGGCAGGCTATCGTCAGAAGCTGGTCGTCAAGAGCGCTCAGGAAGAACTGGCAGCCAAGGCAGCTGCGGGAGAAAGGAGTGACAGGTAATGAATATTTTTACAACGGATTTCTTCTTCTCCATTATCCGTATTGCGACCCCTATCCTTCTGGCAACGCTGGCAGCAGTGGTAGGTGAAAAAGGCGGCGTATCCAATATCGGTCTCGAAGGTATCATGATGATGTCGGCTCTGTTTGGTTCTCTCACGGCGTACTGGACAAAGAGCTGGTTCATCGGCCTTCTGATCGCGATGCTCGTAGGTCTTCTGGAAGCGCTGCTGATGGGATTTTTCGCTTTCAAACTGAAAACAGATATCATCCTTGTCGGTACCGCTGTCAACATGATCGGCTCCGGTGGTACGATCTTCCTGGTAAAGGTCATTACCAACGCGACGATGGATCAGTCCATGACTTCGACCACCTCGCTGATCACCAAGGCGCTGCAGATTCCGAGTGTGAATATTCCACTGATCAAGGATATTCCGGTGCTCGGCAAGATCATCTCAGGTCATTCGATCCTGACCTATCTGGCTTTCCTGCTGGTATGGCTGACGATCGTTCTGCTGTACAAGACTCCGCTTGGTCTGAATATCCGTTCGGTGGGTGAAAATCCCAACGCGGCTTCATCCGTTGGCGTGAGTGTCGCCAAAGTGCGCTATATCACCATCGGGATCGGCGGTATTCTGGCAGGTCTTGGCGGTGCCTACATGTCCATGTATTATGCGATGGGCTGGTCTCTCGATATGGTTGCCGGACGAGGCTTCATTGCTCTGGCTGCACAGTCCATGGGCGGCGGCGAGCCGGTCGGCTCCATGCTGGCTGCATTGGTGTTCGGCTTTGCACAGGCACTGGGAATCAAGGTTTCCGCAACCGGTGTCGACTCCAACCTGGTGGCACCGATCCCGTATATCGTAACGATCATCTCGCTGGTGATCTTTGCCATCAACCAGAGAAGAAAAGACCAGAAGCGCCATGCCGCCTCTGCGCTCAACTGATTTCGGATGCCGCAGGCACCGGATCCATTAAAGGATCGATCACAGAAATATCGATCATAAAATATCGATCATTAAAATATCGATAAAATAAGATGAGAAGAAAGAAGGTCTGTGCTCCGCAGTGTTCTGATGGGACGCGGGCCTTCTTTCTTCTTATCGATCATGTGAAGCATGATACCAACCAAACGCAGCAGTGAGTATTTCGGCAGAATGTTGCAGGATATATATGGAGGATATGGAATGGAAAAGATACCCATTATTCTGGACGGAGATCCGGGACACGATGATGCGATCGCCTGGGTCTTTGCCAAGGCGGATCCGCGGTTTGATATTAAGGCGGTCGTTTCTGTGGCTGGAAACCAGACCAATGAAAAGACGACCAGAAATACCCGGGCGATCTGTGCCCTTCTGGGAATCGATGCCCCCGTCGCGCGCGGCGCGGTGAGGCCCATCACGGCAGATCCCGTGACGGCAGGCAACTGGCACGGCGACAGCGGCCTCGATGGGCCGAAGATGCCGGAGCCGGACCAGGAGCTCTCACCTCTTGCAGCTGTGGATCTGATGGCGAAGGTAATCGAGGAGAGCGATAAGCCAGTGACGATCATTGCCACTGGCCCTCTGACCAATGTGGCAGAGCTTATGATCGTTCATCCGGAGGTTAAAAATAACATCGGATGTATTTCAATTATGGGCGGCGGCCTGACCCATGGCAACTGGTGCCCGGCGGCAGAGTTTAACATTTTTGAGGATCCGGAGGCGGCTCATCTTGTGTTCCACGCTGGTATTCCCATGATGATGTGCGGCCTGGATGTGACGGAAAAGGCGATCGTGCTGCCGTCTGATATTGACAGGATCCGGTCTGTCGGCAACCAGGTGGCAGAGGTCGTGGCCGGCTGGGTGGAATTCTTTATCCGTTACCCCATGGAGATTGGCTATGCCGGTGCGCCGGTGCACGATCCCTGCGCGGTGCTGATGCTCACCCATCCGGAAATCTTCGAGACGAAAGATCTTTATGTGGACATAGAACTGGAAGGTGAGTATACCAGAGGCGCCACAGTGGCAGACTTTAACGGACGGCCGGAGAATAAGCCGAATGTGAAATGTGCCCTTGCCATAGACAGAGACAAATATATCGATCTTCTGGTGGAGGCGCTGCATGCTTATGACGGCAGGGAGGTGAAGATACGTTGAGCAGAATACCGGTATGGATCGATACGGATACAGGGGTAGATGACGCGATCGCCCTGCTTACCGCAGTCTATCTGGATAGACTGGGGCAGATGGAGATCAAGGGAGTTTCCTCTGTATGCGGAAATGTAGAACAGGAGAAGACCTTTGTCAATGCCAGAAATGTACTGTATCTGGCAGGAAGAGAAGATATCCGGGTTTATCCCGGTGCGGACAGGCCTCTTACGGTACCGCTGGAAACGGCGGCTTACATTCACGGTGAAAACGGTCTTGGCGGCGCAAAGATTCCTATATCCCCCGCCTCGTTCGAGACAGAGAAAGCCTGGGATGCCATGTACCGGGCTGCCAGAGAATGTGAAGGAAACATGGAGCTGATCCTTCTGGGACCTGAGACAAACGCTGCGACGGCCTTTATCAAATATCCGGACTTCAAACAGTATCTGAAACGGATCCTGATCATGGGCGGAGCAGATGTCGGCGGAAACAGGACACCTTCTGCGGAGTTTAATATCTATGTTGATCCCCACGCCGCACAGGTCATCTTTAAGTCCGGCGTTCCGGTCGTTATGTGCGGCCTGGATGTGACCATGAAAGCCGGTTTAACACTGGAGGAGATCGAAAAGATAGAATCCTCTGAAAGCAGGGGCTGCCGTCTTTTCAGGGAAAGCACCGGTACGGCCCGGAAGATCTATGAGAAAAACGGTGCGGGTCATTATTTTGTCCACGATGCCTGCCCGGTTCTGTTTGCGGTCTGCCCGGAGATGTTTATGGGAGAGCAGGCCGGTGTATTTGTAGAGACCCGCGGCCGCATCACCAGGGGAAAAACTGTTTCCGACCGGGATACAGATGTTAAATTCGGTGTGAAAAATACCTTTGTAGTGCTGGATCTTCATAGAGAACAGTTCGCATTCAGAATCATAGAAGCGCTTGAGAATACATGAGAAAAATCTTTGAAAAAAATCTGATGCATTCTCGTGTTTTCTGTATGGGAAAGAACCGGCAGCGGTGGTCTTGAGACGAAAACTCCGGGATAAAATTCTTTGTATAAATTGCTGTAAATTTGTGGAATTTTGAAATGGTTTATGGTATGATATGTGAGTGGCAGGATGTAACGTAATTACAGCATCCGCGAAAAACAAAATGAGAACCGGAAAGGAGATCTATCACATGAAAAAAGCAGTTGCATTAGGCCTTACACTGGCTATGGTTCTGAGCGCAGGCACAGCCCTCGCAGTAACCGCATCGGCAGACAAAGCAAAGAACGTTGTATTCCTGGTAAACGGAAATCTGGGCGACAAGTCCTTCTTTGATTCCGCAAAATCCGGCCTTGATCAGCTGGAAGCAGATGGACGTATTACTCTGAAGACCATCGAGATGGGCGGAACCGATTCCGATCAGCCCAAGTGGCTGCAGAACCTGTATGATGTTGCTGATTCCGAAGAATATGATCTGGTCATCTGCGGAACCTATCAGATGCCTGATTATCTGAAGGAAGTTGCAGAAGCTTATCCGGATCAGAAATTCCTGATCTTTGATGATGACACCTATGCAGGCGAATGCGACAATGTTGTCAACATCGTATTCAAGCAGAACGACCTTGGCTATGTTGTAGGTACTTTCGCAGGACTTATGACAGAAGATACCAATGTTGAAAAGATCAACGAAGATAAGGTCATCGGCTTTGTCGGCGGTTATGACAGCCCCGTTATCAACGACTTTATGGACGGCTATATCGCAGGCGCACAGGCAGTTGATCCCGAGATCAAGGTAGACGTTCGTTATACCTCCGACTATGTAGATACCGCAAAGGCAAAGGAATATGGCAACTCCATGATCAACGACAGCAAGTGCGATATCATCTGGGGTGTTGCCGGCAACGCTGGAAACGGCGCGGCAGAAGCTATCCTTGAGAACGGCACCGGCTGGTTCATCGGCGTTGACTCCGACCAGGAGCTCACCTTCTCCGAAGACCTTGCAGCCATCACCCTTACCTCCGGCCTTAAGAACGTAGGCAACGGTCTGATCTGGTTCTTTGATCAGTGGGAAGCAGGCGAAGATCTGTTTGGCCAGAGAGTATCTCTTGGTATCGTAGAAGGCGGTGTAGGCATCGTTACCGATAAGAACTATGACAAATATGCAAGCGATGAGACCAAAGCTGCTGTAGAAGCTGCTCTTGCATCTGTAGCAAACGGCGAGATCACTGTTCCTTCCGCATTTGATGAAGGCGGAAACGAAGCAGCAGAGGCTCTGCGTGATTCTGTTCGTCCGTAAGCGGAAAACATGCTGCCATGCCATGCGGCAGGTGCAAATCACAAGCCGCATGGAAGGGACTTTAGAAATGAATTAAGACAAATGAAGGGGACAGGGTAAGAGTATTTACCCTGTCCTTTTTGTGATTTATGTGATAGTATAGTGTCAAAAAAAGAAAAGGAGAACCTGGAACATGGCTGTAACGAATATGGACCGTATGGCGTGCAGTGTGCATCT
>CACZPF010000424.1 GCA_902782975.1 uncultured Lachnospiraceae bacterium | reverse complement strand
ATAAATAACCATATTATCACGAAGATAATCGAAACCATCCTCGTTGTTGGTCACATAGGTAATATCGCAGGCGTAGGCCGCACGACGCTCTTCAGACTTCATTTCGTTCAGGACGACCCCGACAGTAAGCCCGAGGAATTCGTGTACCTTTCCCATCCACTCGGCATCACGCTTGGCAAGATAGTCGTTTACGGTAACGATATGAACCCCTTTACCTTCCAGAGCGTTCAGATAGGCCGGAAGCGTGGATACCAGCGTCTTACCTTCACCGGTCTTCATCTCGGCAATACGTCCCTGGTGAAGAATAATACCACCTATGATCTGTACTCTGTAGTGCTCCATTCCCAGAACACGCCTCGCCGCTTCACGCACCGTCGCGAATGCCTCCGGAAGCAGATCGTCCAGCGTCTCACCGTTAGCAAGTCGTTCTTTAAATACTCTTGTTCTGTCTCTCAGCTGCTCATCCGTCAGATTCATCATTTCCGGACGTAGACTTTCTGTTTTTTCCACCAGAGGCATGATACGCTTTACTTCACGCTCACTGTGGGTACCAAACATTTTTGTAAAAAAGCTCATAATAAAACTCCTCTTATTCTATAAGAATATATTGACATACCGTTCGGATGATATTTTTATCATCGAGTACGCTTCTTAACGAAGCAATAATCTTTTTTATTTTAGCACTTTTTACCGGGAAACTCAACATTTATAAAAAAGGGAATTCTGAATGTTCTGAAGGGGCCGCAAACAGTAACCAGCCCGCATCAGTAGCTGTCCCCGTAATAGCTGTTGTCATAGTACGAATCATAATAAGAATCGTAACCGCTTTCTTCAGAGTACCCGTCATACTCGTCGTCATCCGAAAGTGACGTCTCATCCGACGGCTCTTCGATTCCCCGCACTCCCGTCCGTTTGACGATCGTTTCATAGATCGGAAGGACGCTTTCGGGAAGATATTTCTTATAAACACTCTGGATCTCCACCGCTGAGCTGTCGGCATCTCCGCTCATCAGATGCCCATAAGAAACAAGAAGAGATTCCAGGCTCTCGCTGATCCGCTTGTCCTCTTCACTCTGAAGGACCGCTGCCTCTGCGGTACTGTCAGATTCCTGTGCCTGTCCCTGCGCCCGCGAAAGCTCCGTAGACTGGCTCGCAAGAGACTCACTGTAGCGGATGATCTGATCGTTCGCTTCCCGGTAGATACCCTGGCGGATAGCCGGAATGCCCAGAAACCAGATGGCAGCCATACCTGCCACGATCCCTACGATAAAGGTAAAGAATAAAGAGATTCTGGATCTTCCCTTATAGGCGATCTGCTGTACCTGGATCTCCCTCTGGGCTGCGGCTTTTTCATCCGCTGCCCTGTTTCCCGCGGCAAAAAGGCCCCGGCGGGTGCCGCTCTCCAGTTTTGTAGCTACGCCGGTCTGTTCATCTACTTCTTTCAGAAACCTGAGAGTCGTAGTATTCGTCTTATCGATGCGGGCAGCCTTCTTAAGCGTCCGCCGTGCTTTATTCCATTCTTTATCCCTCATCTGAATGAGCGCCAGCAGATGATATCCCTTGATCAGCTTGGAATTCTGGGACAGAAGCTTGCGAAGCTGGATCCCTGCCATATCCTCATGCCCCTGTCTGCACAGGATCAAAGCATGATTATATTTTTTTATGGTCTCGTTGATCGCAGCCAGCTTCCCCGGATTCGCCTGCAGGCGGGATATGTAATCGGATGCCAGGTTGCGGTTCGGCTGCAGGTTTTTGCTGATGACCCATTCACTCAGCGCAGCCACCACTTCTCCTGTCTCAAAATAGACAAGTCCCAGAAGGTTGCGGGCTTCTATATTGTTTTTATTGTAGGCAAGGCTCTGTTTCAGACATTCGATCGCGCCGGAAAGATCCCGGATGGATGCCTTTTCCAGACCCTGGTTATAATAATATTTCGAGATATAATCGATTTTGCGCTGCAGCCTCACATTAAAACCACAGTGCGGACAATACTCCTGGTCTGTGTTGGACAGCCGGGAGCCGCAGTTCAAACAGTTCATCCGGTTCTCCTTAACTGATTCAGCCTCGGCGATTATCTTTGGCTTCCTGCAGCATCTCCCGGATCACATCCAGGATATCTGTCAGTTCGTGCTCATAGATCGCGCCCTCCGCGTCCGCCACATCCAGACAGGGCTCAAATTTTTTCAGTTCTTCTTCATAATCGATCATGATTTTCTTCAGATTCTTTCTGTATATTCTCTGTTGATAAGATCTTTAATATTCCCCACCAGATAAAGGGATCCGACACAGAAAAGCATCTCCTTATCCTGCTTTTCCTGATAAGCCATCCGGAAAGCTTCCAGAGGATCTTCCAGTGCGGAAACATTGGTACAGCCCTTTTCGCGGAATATGTCCGCCAGCTTTTCTGCAGGTACCTGACGGTAGCCGCCCACCTGTGTTGTAAAGATCCTGCGGAAATGAATGCGCGAAATGATCGTCTCGATCATGCCCGGATAATCCTTATCATCCACAGCCGAGAAAAGCAGGAGCAGGCTGCTCTCATGCTGAAAATGCTCCGCTGTCTCCACAAACTTTTCCACTCCATCCTCATTGTGGGCACCATCCACGATCACGCCCGGCAGAACCGTCTCCATGCGTCCCTGCCAGCGGGTCTTTAAAAGGCCTTGCCGGATCTGATCCGATGT
>CACZPF010000423.1 GCA_902782975.1 uncultured Lachnospiraceae bacterium | reverse complement strand
CAATCGATGCAGGGGTTTTGCAATTTCCTGACATATTTTTGAAATACAGGGAGGCTATTTATGAAGCTTGCGGGCAGAAATCATATCGTGACGGACCGGTCTCTTCTGGAGACGATGCGGACATATAAAAGCATGGGCTATGACGGAATGGAGCTTTCCGTTCTGCGTGGAATGACGAATGCCATCGTCTGGGATTATATGGAGGATTATGTGATCGACCGTGTACGGGCATTTTCAGAAGAAAATGACTTCCCCATCTCGGCAGTATCCTGCCATAAGAACTATGTAAAGGACGATGTCACCCTTGAAGCGCAGAAAAGGCTTCTTCGTACGGCGAAGCGTTATGGCACGGATGTGGTGATCGTATCTACCTTTATGGATTTCTTTGAGAGAGAACTGAACGAAAAAGAAGTTTATGACCTTCTGGTAAAGAAGACACGTATCCTCTGCGATGTGGCAGAAGAAAACGGAGTAAAGCTTGCCATCGAGGTGGAGCCGAACCAGCTGTTCCATAATATGAAGATCTTCTACGAGGTGGCGGATAAGCTGAACAGCCCGGCCTTCAAACTGAATCTGGATGTCGGCCATCTGTTTCTTTCCGAACCGGATCTGCTAAAGGCCATCGAGGATGCAAAGGATTTTACGGTGCACTGCCATATCGACAACATGGGACGGGGTGAGCACTGCCATAAACTGCCCTGGCTGGGGGATATCGATCTGAAGGCGGCTTTCGATGCCATCCGCGCAAACGGATACGACGGATTTGCGGCGCTCGATATCTATATCCAGGATTATCTGCAGGTATCCCCGGAATGCATCCGGTGGATCCATGAAAATGTTTTCTGACACGATCATAAAACTGCAAATCAGAAAATAATAATTCAGAAACTGAAAAGCCGGGAATTTATCATGAATGGATCCGAAAAGAAAGATATAAACATCTGTGTCCGGTCGCTCCTTCTGTCTGTTGTGGCGACGGCGGCCGCGACGAATGCGATGGGTGTGATGCTCACCCATATTATAAACAATTATTCTCTGGCGGCAGACCAGGAAGGACTTATGAGCAGCTGCATCAGCGCGGGCGCTTTTCTGGCGCTGATCGTAGGGATCTTCCTGCGGGGAAAGATCCGAAAAGCCCGGTTCATCCTCTGGGGCGGATCCCTGATGGCAGTCATGCTGCTGGCAAAAAGCCTGCCGGTTCCGTTTTATGTATTTCTGGCCTTCTGTTTTCTGATGGGGACAGGAATGGGTGTCGCGGATTCTTTTCAGAGTTCCCTTCTGACAGATCTGACACCCGAAACTGCTACAAAAAGCCTGGGCCTTCTTCACGGGATCTTCGGGCTCGGCGGGTTTGCCCTTCCGCTGATCCTGCACCGGCTTTTGTCTGTGGCCTCCTGGCGTACGGTGTACCGGCTGCTCGGAGTGCTTGATATTATCCTGATCCTGCAGTTTGCACTTGTCATATTAAAAAGAGAAAAGAGCATGCCGGTACTTAATAAACTGGAGCCTTCCCAGAGCTTTGGCATGATCGGCGAATTTCTGAAAAAACCGTATTTTCTGGTGCTTCTTCTTTCCATGATTTTGGGAGCCATGGCGCAGAACGGAGTTATTGTCTGGGTCGTCCGGTACGTTTCTGTTCATCTTGGGAATGGAAGTCTGGCACCTTTCTGTCTTTCGCTTTTCTGGATCGCGACATCGGTTTCCCGTGTGGCAGTTCCCCGCCTCCCGGTAAAACCTCTTGGTTTTTTATCCTGCGGATCGATCGCGGCCGGGCTCATATGGATCCTGGGCGTCGTCTCCGGGAGGGCAGCCGTAATGCTTCTGGTAAGTGTGGCGGCAGGACTTCTGAGCGGCTGCTGTATGCCGGTCCTTCTGGGAGAAGGGGCTGGTTTTAATAAAGAAAACACAGGCCTCACGACCAATGTTCTGATGATGGTCAAGACGACGGGGCAGATCCTGATGCCGATGATCGTATCAGCCGTTATTTCATCGGCCGGCTTTTCGTCAGCCATGATCCTGACCGGATGTGTTTTTGCGGCGGACGGTCTGGCTGTTCTTGTTTTATTACAGTTCAAAATGCACGTGCGTGCGTCTGCATAAATTCCTCTAAATCCGCCTGCGGATGCAGGCATCACAAGATGGGTATGGAAGAAGGACTTTCATACGATTCTGTTTTATTTTAAGAAAGGATGGGAAACTATGAGAAAAAGCACATTGAGAAACGTAGTTCTTGTCACCTGTATTACATCCATGATCGCCATGGCTCTTCCGGCCTATGCAGATGTCACCATGGTCGGTGATGAGGGATCCATATCCTACGAGGAATTCGGATATGAAGCCGAACCGGCAGGAAAGTATACCATCGCTGTCGTTGTAAAGAGTGCAGCTATCCCGGTATGGGAATCCCACATCATTGCAGCCAAGAAAGCAGGCGAGGCTCTGGGTGTTGAGATCCTGGATTATTCCCCCACAAAAGCAGACAACGTCGAAGAGCAGAAGCGTATTCTGGAAGACCTGATCACAACAGGTGTTGACGCAGTCGTTCTGGCACCGGCCAACACCGAAGCCGTCAAGGGACCGGTCAGCGACCTGATCGATGCCGGCATTCCGGTCATCTATGATAACACCATGGGACCATCTGATGTGGATTATCTTACCTATGTCGGCGTGGACAATACCGAAGTAGGAAAAATGCTTGCGGAGAGAATGGCCGAGCTGATCGATTACAAGGGCAATGTCCTGGTTATGGAGGGCGTTCCCGGGCAGGCTACTTCTGACCTTCGTACCGCAGCAGCCATGGAAGTATTCGGAAGCTATCCGGACATTACAGTCGAAAGTGGCGTTACTTCCTGGCAGACTGACGAAGGACGTAAACTGACAGAAGATTATATTACAAAATGGGGCGATGATTTTGCCGCAGCCGTTGCCGTAGGCGGAAACCAGGCAGAAGGTGCCGTAGAGGCAGTCAAGGCAGCTGGCCTTCAGGATCAGGTCCTTATCAGCGGCTTTGATGTTCAGGAGCCTCAGTATGTAGCCGTAGAAAGCGGAGATGAAGTATTTACCGTATCCCAGGGCGTTTATTATCAGGCTTACATGAGTGTTGTGGCCGCTGTCCGCGCCCTGAACGGAGAGAGCGTTCCCCGTCAGATCAACT
>CACZPF010000422.1 GCA_902782975.1 uncultured Lachnospiraceae bacterium | reverse complement strand
GGCTGTATGAATGAGGATGAAAATGCCGGTAGGCTGAAGCTTCCGGGAATCCCCAATCTATGTGAAGATGTGATCGCAGCAAGAGATATCCTGATCGCCCGGGATACGGGGGCAAAACTGCATCTTTGTCATTGTTCGACGGAAGGTACGGCAAAAATGCTTCAGGGCGCCAGACTGGGCGGCTATACTAATATCAGCGGCGAAGTATGCCCGCACCATCTTCTGCTTACCTCAGATGATATAAAAAGAGATGATCCGAATTTTAAAATGAATCCGCCTCTCAGAACCAGAAAAGATGTGGACGCCCTGATCGGAGCACTGACAGACGGCAGTATACAGGTGATCAGCACGGATCATGCACCCCATACAGCAAGGGATAAATCCGGTTCGATGAAAACGGCAGCTTTTGGAATTACCGGCCTGGAGACGAGTTTTGCCCTGATCTATACCGGATTGGTGGAGAAAGGTATCCTTTCACCTCTTCAGATGGTGGAAAAGATGTGTTATAATCCCGCACAGATTCTGGGGCTTTCCTGCGGCACGCTGCAGCCCGGTCATCCGGCGGATGTGATCGTTGCCGATATCAGAAGAGAATATACCATCGATGCGGCATACTTTGTGTCCAGGGGAAAAAATTCGCCCTTTATCGGAAGGCAAGTCCGGGGAAGTATCCTTTATACCATCTGCGGCGGCAGGATCGTCTGGAAGGCAGTATAAAGTCTGTCGGAAGGTCAGATAAATGTGCCGGCATTTTGAACATTTTGTGATAGAAGGTTTTAACGTGTAAAAGGAGGAGCTATGAATACTTCTGCTGTTGAAAAACTGATCAGGAACATTAAAAAAACCGGGACTCCCATCGTGGTGGGACTGGATCCTATGCTTTCCTATGTTCCGGCATTTATCCAGAAAAAGGCATTTGAGGAGTTCGGTGAAACACTGGAAGGCGCAGGGGAGGCGATCTGGGAGTTTAATAAAGGCATTATTGACAGCACGGCGGATCTGATCCCGGCCGTCAAGCCGCAGATCGCCATGTATGAGCAGTTCGGCCTTCCGGGGCTTGCTGCGTATAAGAAGACGGTTGATTATTGTAAGAGTAAAGGACTGGTTGTGATCGGCGATATCAAAAGGGGAGATATCGGGTCTACTTCAGCGGCTTATGCGGCAGGGCATCTGGGGACAGTGCAGGTGGGCACTCATATGTTTGCTCCTTTTGATGAGGATTTTGCGACGGTAAATCCGTATCTTGGTTCAGACGGAGTAGTACCCTTCCTGGATGTATGCAGAGAGCATGGGAAGGGAATCTTTGTACTGGTGAAAACTTCCAATCCGTCCAGTGGAGAATTTCAGGACAGAGTGACAGACGGTCGTCCTGTCTATGAATGGGTAGGTGAAAAAGTTGCCGAATGGGGAAGCACCTTAATGGGAGATTCCTACAGCAGTGTAGGGGCGGTCGTAGGTGCCACCTATCCGGAAATGGGGAAGATCCTGCGGGATATTATGCCAAATGCATTTATTCTTGTGCCCGGTTATGGTGCGCAGGGTGGAAAAGGAAAGGATCTTGTCCATTTCTTTAACAAGGACGGCCTGGGGGCTGTCGTGAATTCTTCCCGTGGTATTATCGCGGCCTGGAAACAGGAAAAATACGGGGCCTGCGGTGAGACAGGCTACGCAGAAGCATCCCGCCTGGCCGTACAGGATATGGCGGCAGATATCGGCGAAGCGCTTGGAAATCTATAAACAGGAATCTGATATGCTTAAGACGAAGAGGAGAATCGGCAGATGAAGTACAGAGAGCTTGCGAATATCGACCGACAGGCAGAGATAGCCGAAGGGATCTTCAGCCTGTGGCTTCATGCACCGGAAATCGCTGCCGAAGCGGTTCCGGGCCAGTTTGTATCTGTCTATCTGAATGATAAGAGCCGCCTTCTGCCCCGCCCCATCAGTCTCTGCGAGATCGACAGGGAAGAGGGAAGGCTTAGGATTGTATACCGGGTGACGGGAAAAGGAAGGGGAACAGAAGAGCTGTCCTCCTATCGGAAAGGGGATAAAATCTGGCTTCTCGGTCCGCTCGGGAATGGTTTTCCCCTGAAGGAAGCACAAGGAAAGCAGATCCTTCTGGTTGGAGGCGGAATCGGTATTCCGCCGCTCGTGGAGACTGTAAAGGCCCTGAAGGCAATGCCGGGCGGCTCAGATGTTCGCATCCTTGCAGGCTACAGGAATGAACTTTTTCTGGCAGAAGATATGGGACAGTATGCGGATCTTCTGATCTCCACGGAGGATGGCAGCAGCGGCACAAAAGGGACGGTCATGGATATTATCCGGGAGAAGTCTCTGAAACCGGATATCGTCTTTGCATGTGGCCCGAGACCTATGCTGAAAGCGCTTAAGGACTGGGCTGTGTCTCTGGATCTGACCTGTTACATCTCCATGGAGGAGCGGATGGCCTGCGGCATCGGGGCATGTCTCGGATGCGTCTGTCTGTCTGAAGAAGTGGACAGTCATTCCAATGTCAGAAACAAGCGTGTCTGTAAGGACGGACCGGTTTTTGAGTGCAGGGAGGTGGAAGTGTGATGCAGGAGAAAAACAGCAGGATACTGCATTCTATGTCTGTTTCCATTGCGGGGGTGGAACTCAAAAATCCTGTGATGACAGCCTCGGGTACCTTTGGTTCCGGCGAAGAGTTCAGCGAATTTGTTGATCTTTCCGATCTTGGCGCGGTGGTGACAAAGGGTGTGGCGAATGTTCCGTGGCCCGGCAATCCGGTTCCCCGTGTCGTTGAGACAGCCTCAGGCATGCTTAATGCCATAGGCCTTCAGAATCCCGGGATCGATCTTTTTATCAAAAGAGATATCCCGTTCCTGAAACAATATGATACAAAAATCATTGTCAATGTCTGCGGGCACAGCATCCGGGACTATTGTGAAGTGGCAGAACGGCTTTCCGACCAGCCGGTGGACCTTCTGGAGATCAATGTATCCTGTCCGAATGTAAAGGAAGGGGGCATAGCCTTTGGCCAGAATCCGTATGCTCTGGAGGAAATAACCCGGGAGGTCAAAAAATATGCGGCGCAGCCGGTCATCATGAAACTGAGCCCGAATGTGACGGATATTACCGAGATGGCAAAGGCTGCCAGAGACGGAGGGGCGGATGCCCTGTCTCTTATCAATACACTGACAGGTATGAAAATCGATATATACAGAAAACAATTTGTTCTTGCAAACCGGACCGGCGGCCTTTCAGGACCTGCCATCAGGCCGGTCGCTCTGAGGATGGTCTACCAGGCAGCCCATGCGGTGGATCTTCCGGTCATCGGGATGGGAGGAATCGCTTCCTGGGAGGACGCCGTAGAATTTCTGCTGGCAGGCGCCTGCGCCGTGTCGGTGGGAACAGCCAATTTCACTGATCCGGCGGTCACACGGAAGATCATCAGCGGAATCGGAACATATATGGAAAAAATGAACATCAAAGATATCAAAGACCTGATCGGGGCGGTCGGTGAGTGACCGGCTCTCTGACGCGTCTCATGCAAAGGCCGGAACGTAAAGTCATGAACGACAGCTGAATATCGTCCGAATCAGTTGTTTTATTTCCTGAGATATGTTAGAATGATTGCGTTTTACTGAAAAAATTAGACAGGAGGCCCATATATGGAATCCTACAAACAGGAATTTATCGAATTTATGATAGACTGTAATGTGCTGAAGTTCGGGGATTTCGTCACGAAATCCGGCAGAAAGACTCCTTTTTTTGTCAATACCGGGTTTTACCGTACAGGAAAGCAGCTGAAAAAGCTGGGCGAGTATTATGCGAGAGCCATAGGAGAAGCATTCGGGTTCGACTTTGAAGTATTGTTCGGACCGGCTTATAAAGGAATTCCTCTCAGTGTATCTACTGCGATGGCCATCAGTGACCTTTTTCAGAAGGAGGTACGCTACTGTTCCAACCGTAAGGAAGAAAAAGATCACGGGGACAAGGGGATCCTTCTCGGCGGGCCGATCGAAGAGAACGACAGGATAGTTATTATTGAAGATGTGACGACAGCCGGTACTTCCATCCAGGAGACACTGCCGATTCTTAAAGCCCGCGGCAATGTAAAGCCGCTGGGACTTGTGGTTTCTGTAGACCGGATGGAAAAAGGCAGCGGTACCGAAAAGAGCGCTCTTAAGATGATCGAGGAGACCTATGGCCTTAAGACGACCTCTATCGTCACGATGGCAGATGTGGTCGAACATCTTTATAACCGCGAATACAACGGAAAAGTGGTCATCGACGACGTTCTTAAGGAAAGAATCGACGCATACTATAAAGAATACGGAGCGGCAGACACAATCTTTTAAAGGGGTCAGGACATGAAAGAGAAAATTTACAAGACCGTCGGCAACACCGGAATCGGCGCGCTGATCCTCGGCATTATTATTATAGTTACCGGGATTACTGCCGGTATATTATTGATTATAGGCGGTGTAAAATTACATAACGCCAAAAAGGAAATGTTGATCTAGGTGAAAGCAGGAATGTGTATGAAGGAACATATGATCCGTACAGCCGAAGCAGTCGTTTTCGGCCTGTATCTGGTCCTGCTGTTTTATGTTCTGTTCTTTGCGGAAGGTTATGGAAGAGCAGCTGTAGAGGAACTTAGATATAACCTGGTTCCTTTTGCCGAAATCAGCAGATTTTTAACGTATCACAGACAAATCGGGATCCTGCCGGTCCTTCTGAATATCGGCGGCAATATCCTTGGGTTTATGCCGCTGGGGTTCGAACTGCCGGCCCTGATCCCTTTTTTCAGAAAAGGCATAAGAGCCGTGGCCGGGGGAGCACTGCTCAGCAGTATGGTGGAAGTGATCCAGCTTGTGGCGAGGGTCGGCAGTTATGATGTGGACGACATCCTGCTGAATACGCTCGGAACATTGCTGGGATATCTTGTTTATCGAAGTATTTCCGGCTACAGGAGAAGACTGGATGGCTAGACGATACAGATACGCATTTGCAAAACGAAGAGAGTCAAAAAAAGGAAAGACTTCAGTGATCCTCGCTGTGTGTTCGTTTCTGCTTTTTCCGGCCAGCATTCTGCTGGCATTTCTGCTGGAGGGAAAACACGGCTTCCTGGTCGGAACAGCGGCACTTTTTGCGGCCATGCTGTCCGGATACGGGTTTCTTCTGGGGCTTGGCAGTTTTTCGGATACGGACTGTAAACACAGGTCCAGCATTGTCGGATCGATATTAAACGGGATCATTTTTATCTGCTGGCTGGTTCTGTTTTTATCCGGCAGGCAGATCGCGTGAGGGAAGAATAGATTTATGGATGAATGGTTAAAAGAACGGTACGATCTTGCGAGAAACCGAATACATGAGGTTGGAGAAGAAAACATCTGCCCGGAGCCTTTTCTGGATTTCTTTCAGAAGGAGGCCGGGTTTTTGTGCTTTACAGCCGGTATTTTTGAACGGGAAGGATTCCCCGAAGACGAGAATCTTCTGGCAGCAGAAAACCGGGAACTGTATGCGGATATCCTGCCGGAAAACTATGCCGTATCGTACGGAAATCCTTCGTATGCGTCAGAAAAACTGGGAGAGTACGGTCCCTGTTTCTGCTTTTTATATGCGGAGTTGAGGGGCACGGTCGTCTTCTGTTATGAAAAACGTCTTTTTGATATGACGGTTCTTTTTGAGCTGTTTCTGCAGATCTATTCTGCCTTCACAGACGAAGAGCTGCCCTCCCTGGAAGCCGTCAGAGATATTCTTATCTCCTACGTAAATGATTACTGCCAGGATATGACAGAAAACAGAAAGAGGGAGGCTGTAGATCCCTCTGTTTCATTTGTGAAGGATATTGTCATGCAGGGGAAAGCCGGGAGTACTGCTCATCTGTACCGGTACGGAGAATATATCACAGACAATGAGATCGGCCTGGCCAGATTTTTTGACAGTCTGTCGGAAGATGAAGTGGAGGCTGTCGCGGCAACGTACACAGAAGGGTACAGAAAAGGCTTTGCGGTCAGCAGAAAAGATATACGCAGGAAAAAAACGGTAGAGATCCGTTACCATGTAGGATTCGAGCGCATGATAAAGCATGCGGTGCGCCAGTTTGAAAAAATGGGACTTGCACCGGTATTTGTCCGCCACGCTTCACATGTTATCAACCGCAGAGATCATCACAGAACCGGTTATACAGGTGCTGTGGCGAATCCACAGTATGATTATGATCACAGGCAGGACGCAGCTCTCTATCTGACATCCGCCTTTGTAAAACGGCGGATGCGAAGTGTCCAGAGCGGGTATGAAAAGGTAAGACAGCTGGCAAAGGTCATGGGCGGGCCTGCTGTCATCGAGACATTTGGTGAGACTCCGTTTACCCCGGTCAGCAAGATGGAAGCTCTTCTTTTAAGTGAAGAGCAGAAAAAGCTTAAGCAGGAAATGGAATCTCAGGAAGCCCTGATCACGAACCGCTATATTCCGGGTGAGGAGAGAAGTTTTACCGCGATAGCCTATCCGGTACCGGAGATCGGAAGGAATTTTGAGGAAATCTTCCGGGAGATCATAAAGATCAATAATCTGGATTCCGATATGTACCAGAAGATCCAGCAGAAGATCATCGACACACTGGACAGCTGTGAATGGGTAGAAGTTAAGGGCAGAGGAGACAATGAGACGGATCTGATCATTCATCTTCATACCCTGGAAGATCCCGGAAAACAGACCAATTTTGAAAACTGCACGGCAGATGTGAATATTCCTGCAGGAGAAGTGTTTACTTCCCCCGTACTGGCCGGAACGGG
>CACZPF010000421.1 GCA_902782975.1 uncultured Lachnospiraceae bacterium | reverse complement strand
TGGTACCGCCTTAGAGAACCATGGTACCGCCTTAGAGAACCATGGTACCACCTCAGAGAACCCTGATACCGCCTCAGAGAACCCTGGTACCACTTCAGAGAACCCTGATACCGTCTCAGAGAACTCTGGTACCTCCTCAGAAGCCCCGGCCGATCCGTCAGAAGCCCCGGCCGATCCGTCAGAGGATTCGGTCGATCCGTCAAAGGCTCCGGAGGATCCCTCGCTGTGTCAGCCGAAAGAACTTCATCTGGTCTGGGACGAAAGGAAGGAATTCATCTGGGACGGGCTTCCCCACTACCCGCCTTTTCTTGCACTGGATGAACAGGGAAGAGAAGTAGAAACAGAGTTTCTGGTTACTGTTACGATCGCGGGAGAAAATGCGGCGGACGCTGAAACAGAGGATATGCCGTTTCCGGAGACTTTGGACTATCAGAAGATAACGGAGTGCGGAACATACCGGCTCACGGTTTCTCCAAACCCAGAGGAGCAGGATCAGTATACCATTACGGAAGAAACGACAGAGTTTACGATTCTTCAGAGACCCATACAGATACAGTGGGATCTGAGCGCATTTCCGTATGTCTATAACGGGAATGAACAGCAGCTTCCCTCTGCCTGGTACGAGGATGTTTCCGGGAACCGGATCCCTGTCGGCGATATAGTCGAAGCAGACGGCAGACCGGTGATCGGCGCAGGACAATATACGGCAGCGGCTCATATCGATGATCCGCATTATACGGCAGATCAACAGGAGCTGACCTGCCCCTTTTCCGTAGAAAAACTTGCTGTCCGGTTAAAAGCCAGACCTGCACAGAAGTACTATGGAGAGAAGGATCCGGCGTTTGATTTTGATGTGACGGCCGGTGATGAAACGGTATCTCAAAATGAGGCTGTGAATGAAGAGATAGTCAGGCAGGAACTTCTCTCTGAATTTGCCGGTCCTTACTTTACGAGGGAGGATCTACCGGAAGATGAAAAGGAAAATGCCGGAATAACCCGGATCGTTCCCGCGGAAATTCCTGCATTGAATAATTACAGGATCGTTTCGCAGGAGGGCTCTGATTTTGAGATCATTCCGCTTCCGGTAAAGGTCATTCCTGTGGAAGGCCAGTCAAAAATCTACGGCGAACCGGATCCGGAGTTCTATTCCTACAAAGTTGAATTCACTGCGGAAACGGCTTCCGGCATCACATCCGAAATGGCTGCGGAGGAGATGGGAGAGCACCTTCTTGGCCGGGAACAGGGAGAGGATGTGCAAAGAGACGAGACAGGAGCAAAGGAGAAACAATATGCTTATTCTTTGTCTTATGCACCGCAGAATTATCAGACGGAGCTGGAAGCGGACGCTGCTTTTGTGATCCGGCCGGTGGATATTTCTGTTAGAGATTTTGCTATCAGCAGCCGCTCAGAAGGGTTTACGATTTTTACAAATCTGGAGCACCCGGAGGCGCTGTCGGAGACCGATCTTCGAATCGTCATAGAAGCGGAATTCCCGGAGGATACCAGAGGGATCTTTTTTTCAGATTTTCTTGATGATTACATCTCCGGAGCCGAAAAAGGAATTCCCCTGACAGACTCACAGATGGAAATACCGGTGAAGGAGATGCAGTACAGATATATAGGGGCTGAACAGGTCATCGCATGGAACGGCAGACTGCCCGCCGGTACGATTCTTTCTGTTTCAGCAGAAGGACAGGGCGGCATTGTAAGCGCAGAACCTGTCTGGCTTAAGGTGGAAAGGACGCCGGCATCTCTTGCATTCGGTTCTCCTGCAGGGGATGTACTCGGAAAAAATGACTTTCTTTATCTGTCCGGAACGCCCGGAGAGTATGTGGAGGTGGATTACGGAGGAGCTGCTTACTACCAGAACGCAGATGTTCTGATCCAGCCGGCTGCCGCAGGGGAAGGACAGCTTCAGACGATCCGGGCATCTTTTTTAGATGTGCTGAACCTGTCTTATGAACCGGCTTCTTTTTCATTTGTGTACGACGATCAGGCGCTGCCGGTTCCGGACACAGGAATCATTTTTTCCAACCGGGACAGCTTCATTACGGTTACACTTCCGGAAAGCGGAAGGATCACGGAGGCGGTGATTGCGGGAGGAACAGTGACTCTTGATGAAGAGGAGGGACTTGTCCATGTGCTGCCGGTCGTCTGGTCCGGAAATGAACTGAATCCCGAAGGGGCTGCGATCCAGATCACCTATACAGATCGAAAGGGAAATGAAGGTACCGGGGAAGGGAGAGCGTCACGGGCAAAGATCGATACGCCTGTTTATATGTCTCTCTTTCCGGAGCCGAACCGGGAAGGATATCTGAACGGGAGCTTACGGACACTGATCGTCAGCGGATCTGCCTGCGCAGGGGAACAGATCAGAGTGACCTGTGCCGGAGTATCCGTCCTGACACGGGTCAATCCGCCGGATACGTGGAGTGATCAGCCGGGATCCTGGGAAGTTCTCTTCTCTGCTGAGGATCTGCCCGAAGGAGATGACTTTCAGATCACGGCAGAATATGTCGATGTAGATGGACAGGGGGCGGCCAGGAACGTAAGATATGATGCTTCCTGCAGGGCGCCTGCTCTATTCTCGCCGGTTTTTGAGTCCATGCATTTTATCTGCGGTGCAGCAGAGCCGGGCACGTCGGTCACACTTGTCATCAACGGTCAGAAGACATACCCGGTTTATATTGACAGGCATGGCAGATTCTTCCTTGATAAACTGCCGATGCTGCTGGGAGGAATCGATTTTTTTGATCTTTACGTGACAGATGCAGCAGGAAATACAGCCTTTCTTCACAGGGAGATTCCCGAAGCCGGAGATAGCCGCAAAGTCAAAGGAACCCTCTCACCGGTCGGCAAAATCTTTTACCGTGCAGATGAAAACAGCGGGCGGTGTTACCTTGCAAGTCCTGTCGATCTCCCGGAGACTGCCGGAGAAAGTAGAAAGATTCCTCTTCTTTTCGGCATGGGGTACGAGATGGGGACGCTGGAGATAAAGGCTGAAGGGGAAACGATAACGCCGGTCTGGACTCTTTCTGAAAAGCTGAAAAAAGGTGAATATAAAACCGGAAAAGAAAGCCTGATGTACTGGACGAGGCAGCCTTCCTTCTACGATCTGGAACAAAAGACCGGACAAAGTGCCGCATTTGGCGAAAAGATCCGGATCATCCCCGGAAGCAGAATATGGATCTGCTGTGAAATTGACATTGAAATGACAGAAGAAGCGATGGAAGAAATGATGCAGGAAAAGCTGCTTTATGATTTTGAACAGAGTCTTTTTTATGAGGAATGTCAGAGAATGTAGAACCGGTTGATCAGGTGTATACGGGAAATCAGGTGTATACGGGAAAGAGGAAGCTGATTCCCCCTTTTGTGATGTGAATTTACCAGTACAGCCGGGCAGGAATGCGGAGCGCTTTCCTGCCCGGCTGTCTAAATGAGGTGTGAAAATGCAGAACATTTATTTCGGAAAATGGAAGATCAGCCGGGAACTGGGGAACGGCTCCTTTGGCAGAGTATATGAAATTTACTGGGACGACAATCTTGGCGGCCGCACTTATTCCGCGCTGAAGATCATACACATTCCGGAAAAGACAGACCTCAGCATAAAACGAAAGGAACTGAAGGACGAAGAAGCAGTCCGGGAGTATTTTTTCCAGAAGGTCAGGAGTACAGAGGAAGAAATAGAGATCCTCAAAAGGTGCAAGGGAAACAGTCATATTGTCAGCTACGAGGACCATCAGATCCGGGAAAATCCAGGAGAAGAGGGAATCGGATGGGACATTCTGATCCGGACAGAACTGCTTTACTCCATCCGGGATTATTTTTCCCGGGAGGATGCGACGCAGTATGATGTGGTCCGGATGTGGCTCGAGATCAGCAAGGCACTTGCCTACTGTCATAAAGAACATATTCTCCACATGGATCTGAAACCCGGCAATATACTCGTATCGGAAAGAGGACTTTTTAAACTGTCGGATTTTGGAGCAGCGTCCGGCAAAGCCGGCTCTGATTCCTTGTCAGAAGCGGATTTTTTGCCTGTCATGAGATCCGGTGATACGGCATCTGCCATAAAGTCCGGCAGGAAAGTCGGCACAGAGCGGTATATGCCGCCGGAAATGTATAATGACCAGAAATATGATGAGCGCTCCGATCTCTATTCCCTTGGATGTGTGATCTATTATTTCCTGAATCGGGAACGGCACCTTTTCTTACCCTCCTATCCGCAGAAAATCAGCAGGGAGGATCATAAAACAGCGCTGGAAAAAAGGACCCGGGGCGACCGGCCTCCAAAGATCAGGGAAGTTCCTGCTGCTGTTAATAAAGTTCTGCTGAGGTCTGTTTCCTGGAATCCGGACGACAGATACGAGAACGCCGATATGCAGATCAGGGCGATCCGGAATATGCTGAAAAAGAATAAGAAAAAGCTGCAGAAGAATTTACTTCATCCTCATAAGAAGAAAGGGAGCTTTTTAACGGGAGAAAGGGGAGCGGTTCTTTGGCCTGC
>CACZPF010000420.1 GCA_902782975.1 uncultured Lachnospiraceae bacterium | reverse complement strand
GGAAGAAGAGAAGCAGCTTGTTGAGTGTATTGCTATTACAGCTGACAATGTTGACAAACTGAGCGCATTCGTTTACACAGAATAATCATTTCTGTCGGCATAATACACAGCCCGGAAAAGACCGGGATGACTGTAAAATAAAAAAGCTTCTGTCCGCCTGAAGGGCAGGGGAGAAGGGAGGGACTGTTGACGAAACTTACCGGTCGACAGCCCCTCTTCCTTTTACATTTCGTTCAAATCTACCTGGATGACCCGCACCCGGCGGGCCAGAAAAGAGGAAAATATGAAGAAAACAATTGCATTAATGCTGGCAGCTGCCATGGCGGCGGTCTCTCTTACAGGATGTGTGAAGATTATTGATAAAGGAACAGAAGGAGAGTATACCGGAGAAGTCGCATTTGATGCAGCAGCAGACTCCAGCAGCGACTGGGCTCAGGTCGTGACGGAAATTACGGAAAATGCCACTGACCTGGCAGACCTTCTGAACGGTGACTGGGACGGGAAGGCGAAAGCGGTCAAGGTGTCCGCACCTGTCAAAGAATATGAGTCAAAGGCAAACGGAAAGAAAAATGCACTGATCCTGGACGTGGAAGGATTTGACGGGACTGTCAAGGTGCAGATCGGCTCCATTTATTCCGGAACGGATGTGCGTGATATACAGAGCGTTAAGAATTTTGAAAGCTTTACCAACCAGACAGAATGGTCTCAGTACGCAAAAGCGCTGAATACAGAGCTTGATACACAGGTAGTGTCGGTTCTTGGTATTGATGACAGTGTTGTGGGAAAAACGGTAACTCTGACCGGGGCAGCAGCAAAATCCGGAGATGAAATTACGCTTACTCCGGTATCCCTCACGATAGAATAATACAAAGGAGGAAACATGATGTTTGATGATCCGAATGTTGTTCTCCATTGCGAAAAGATAGATAAGATCTATCCCGGTACAAAGGCTCTTGACGGTGTCTCCTTCGACCTTCTGAAGGGAAAGGTCAACGTCCTGATCGGTGAGAACGGCGCGGGCAAGTCCACCCTGATGAAGATGATCGCCGGGATCGAACAGCCTTCTGCAGGTAAAATGTATATGGGCGGTGAAGAGGTCTTTTTTAAGGACACAAATGCCGCGAGGGCAAGAGGAATCGGTATTATTCACCAGGAACTGAGCCTCTTTCCCAACCTGACGGTGTACCAGAATATTTTTATGTGCCATGAGAAAAAGAAGGGCCTTTTCCTCAATGATAAACACCATATCGAAGGCGCCAGAAAGATCATGGAAAGACTGGAACACGAGATTCCTCCGGAAACCCTGGTAGGAGATCTCAGGGTTGGTCAGCAGCAGATGGTGGAGATCGCCCGGAACCTTATCCAGGATGATCTGAAAGTACTGATCATGGACGAGCCTACTTCTTCTCTGTCGGCAGCAGAAGTCAAGGTTCTTTTCAAGATCATGCGCGAGCTGCTGGAACAGGGGATCTCGATCGTTTATATTTCCCATCGTCTGGAAGAGATCATGGAGATCGGTGATCATGTAACGATCCTGCGTGATGGTAAATATGTGGCGGATGCCGACGTAAAAGATATCACCCTCAGCTGGATCGTAGAAAACATGGTCGGTAAAAATACTCAGTATCACCGTTTCGAACGATCCATCGATCTGGATCATGCAGAAAAGATCCTCGAAGTAAAGGATCTGTACCTTCCAAAGAAGGGCGGCGGATGGCTGCTGGATAATGTATCGTTGTATCTCAAAAAAGGTGAAGTACTTGGCATCTACGGCCTCCTGGGGGCTGGCCGGAGCGAACTGTTTGAGTGCCTGATGGGTATGCATCCGGAACACACCGGACAGGTGATCTATCAGGGAAAGGAGCTCAGGATCAGAGATATCGCGAGCCAGATCAAAAACGGATTTGCTCTGGTACCTGAGGACCGGCAGAGGCAGGGCCTGATCCAGTCACTGGATATCTGTAAGAATGCGTCCATCGCTTCTCTGAAAAAATATACGTCCGGTCCCTTCTGCAATGAAGCGAAGGAAAACAGGGCGGTAGATGCCGAAATCAAAGAGCTCCATATTAAAGTGGCGGACAAGCATCTTCCGATCCTTTCTCTTTCGGGCGGCAATCAGCAGAAAGTTGTTATTTCCAAAGGCCTTCTGACAGAGCCTACGGTCCTGCTGATGGATGAACCTTCGAGAGGTATTGATATCGGTGCAAAGACAGAAGTGTTTGAGATTATTCACGAGCTTTCTGAGCAGGGACTTTCCATTATCGTAATTTCCTCGGAACTGAAAGAGATCATGGCGATTGCAGACAGGATCTATGTCCTGTCCAATGGAAAACTGACAGGAGAACTGCGTGGAGAAACGATTACAGAGGATAATCTCGTACGTGCTTCCTATGCCGGACTTGGTACCGGCAAAAGTGCGTCATAATTTGGAAGGAGCAGGAAAATCATGAAGAAAAACAACAATAATCAGTTATTGATGACATTGCTGAAGGGCAGGACCTTCATCGTGCTGATCCTTCTGGTCATCTT
>CACZPF010000419.1 GCA_902782975.1 uncultured Lachnospiraceae bacterium | reverse complement strand
GATGGCATCCGGAGAGATCCAGCCATTCTGGTTCCATCTGTACATAATGGAACAGGTGTCTTTGTACAGATCACTGGAGAACAGATCCGAAAGTTCGAGGCTGTTTACAGGATCAAGAAGAACGCCGAATACGTCGCTCGGAGCGTCCATAAACAGGATCTGGCTGGTCAGTGTACCGGCGTCACAGTAATATACGGTCTTATCCGGGTACTGTTCATGCAGTTTTCCGAAAATATCCTCGATCGTTGCAAGATCCGTATAGATGATCTCGTCTTCTTCACTTGCATACATAGATGCATAGTCAAATCCGATCGCATCCAGATATTCTGCCGGGATCGAAATGCCGAACTTGCCGGCGGCATCATCCTTCTTGACAGGAATACCGTACAGAGTGCCGCTCACACGACAGCCGCCAAGCTCCGCCGCTGTAAACGCATCGATGATCCCCTGGCCATAGGTGGCAAGAAGGTCATCCTCTTCCAGATCCAGAAGATATCCTTTGTTGACACAGGGCATAAATCCGACAGAAATGGCATTAAACAGATCCACCTGCTCTCCCGAAGCGAGCATCAGGTTCATATTCTGTGCATAGGAAGCAGAATCCATGGGCATCAGTTCAACATTGACACCGATCTTTTCCCGTGTGATCTCACTGATCTTCTCGGAAACTCTGTCTGTTCCGGACAGCTTGCCGGCCCAGGTCATGAAAGCCATAACGATCGTAGGATAGTCGCCGGAATCGATCCGTTCCTGGGCAGCTTCCTGGGCAGCTGTTCCGTCATCTGCCTTTTCCAGCGCTTCAGCCATGGCCGGAGAGCACATCCCGGCTGCAAGGACACCTGCAAGAAGTAAGGAAAACAGTCGTTTTTTCATAAAATTCCTCCTTTAATATGATTAGTTATTGTCATCTATATTCTATAATATACAGCAATAGATGGTATCCGTCAATCTTTTTTGTCCATCTTTACCAATCCGGCAGCGTGCATACATGGTCTATTTTCGTAAAAGATGACAATCATCTTATGATCTCCATACTTTCTGTCACTTAAACAGCGTCACAAAAGGAACAGCTTACAGCAAAGAAATACCCCGCAGGTCTCATAAGAACATCCTGAAAGATGTCCTGTGAAGCCTGCGGGGCCTGCTTAGATCTTTATGATAATTACACTTATCTTTCCTCACGGAAATAGGAAAGTCCCAGGCTGGACGGCGGCTGGTTCTCCTTTTTGCGCCGGAAACTGACGACGATCAGGACAATAATCGTTACGACATAGGGAACCATCTGGATCAGGTCTGTCATATAGCTGGACACCCGGATGCCGATCAGGCCGGGAAGGAATTGATACAGCCAGTAAAGTATGCCGAACAGGTAAGCGCCCCAGATGGCGTTCAGAGGCTTCCAGGTGGTAAAGATAACCAGCGCCACAGCAAGCCATCCCAGAGCCTCGATCTGTCCTGTGGTCGCCCAGATGCCCTGGTTATAATCCAGAACATAGTAAAGCCCGCCGATACCGGAAAGACCGGCACCGATACAGGTAGCCAGATATTTATACTTTGTCACATTGATGCCGGCCGCATCTGCGGTTGCAGGATTTTCGCCTACCGCCCGGAGGTTCAGGCCGACCCTGGTATAATTCAGGATGAAGAAAAGAACGACCGCTACTGCAATGGCTGCATAGACAAGAAATCCATACCCGAAAACGATCTCACTTAAAAGCCCCAGACGGCTGCCAAGTACGGGGATCTTTTTCGAAAAAGCCGCATTGGCAAGCGGAGCCGCAGTATAGCTGGCACCGTTCAGAATAAACACACCGAAGAAGTTTGCCACACCCATACCGAACGTGGTCAGGGCAAGACCGGTCACATTCTGGTTTGCTCTTAGCGTAATGGTCAGAAAACTGTAGATCAGCCCCCCTGCCATGGAAGCCAGAATGGCGCAGAACATGGCGATCAGCACACATACCCAGCCCCTGGGCGAGGCGGAAACTTTCTCATAATACCAGGCACTGGCAAATCCGGCAAACCCGCCAAGATACATAATTCCGGGAACACCCAGGTTAAGATTTCCCGATTTCTCGGTCACGATCTCGCCCATGGACCCGAACATGATGATCGTTCCGAAAGGAACTGCTCTCAGTATCCACGCGATCAGATTACTGTTCATACCGCTCCCTCCTTTCTTCTGGAACCGCGGAAGATCAGCTTGTAATTAATGAAGAACTCACTGCCAAGAATAAAGAATAGAATGATTCCCTCAATAATATCCGCGGAATATTCATTCAGATTGTATGCAGAGGCAATTTCCGAAGCGCCTCTTGACAAAAAGATCAGAAGAAACGATATAAGTGCCATATAGAACGTGTTGAATTTGGCAAGCCAGGCAACTATGATTGCGGTAAAGCCGTACCCCCCGGCTGATGTCGTGGCAATGGTCTGGTCCCGGCCGCCAACGATAAGGAATCCGGCCAGGCCGCAGAGCGCTCCCGAAATGATCATTGTACGGATGGTGACCTTCCTGACATTGATGCCCGCATATCTTGCGGTATTTTCAGATTCCCCTACAACAGAGATCTCATACCCGTGTTTGGAATATTTCATATAAAAGAACATAACAAAGGTAAGCACAAGAACCGTAAGAATATTGATATTATACCTCTGCCCGAGAAACTGCGGGAACCAGCCCGCTTTATTCGCCATATTGAGTTTTCCGAGGGAAGATGCCTGCCCGCGCCAGATATTCGTCATACAGGCTACAATACTTGTCGCCACGTAATTCATCATCAGTGTAAATAACGTCTCATTGGTATTCCAGGTCGACTTAAAGAACGCAGGGATCAGGCCCCAGATGCCGCCCGCCACAAGACTTGTGATCAGCATCGTAAGAAACAGCACCGGTGCGGGAAGCGAATTGCCGAAACGCACCATCACAAAGGCGGTGGCAAGGCCGCCCATCAGGACCTGTCCCTCCGCCCCGATATTCCAGAATCGCATTTTAAAGGCAGGTGCCAGCGCAATACCGATACAAAGAAGACTGACCAGATCGCGAAGAGCCCAGGAAAACCTCAGGCTGTTCATAAATGTTCCGTTCCACATTACACCATAGACAGACAGAGGATTCAGACCTGTCACGGCAAAAATGAAGATGGCGTCTGCCACAAGGGCCAGCACGATAGCTGCCGCACGGACGGCCACCTTACTGCCGAAGGAGGTGCCGTCTTTTTTCACGATGCGAAGAAACGGCTCGCCATGTTTTTCTGTATTCGCACTCATCAGGCGTTCCCCTCCTTTCTGAGATTCGTCATAAGAAG
>CACZPF010000418.1 GCA_902782975.1 uncultured Lachnospiraceae bacterium | reverse complement strand
TGATGGTCATGATCATGGTCCTCATGATCGTGATGATGCTCGTGTTCATGTTCCTCGTGATCATGATGATGGTCGTGTTCGTGTTCATGCTCCTCATGATCGTGATGGTGCTCGTGTTCGTGCTCCTCATGATCGTGATGGTGCTCGTGTTCGTGCTCCTCATGATCGTGATGGTGCTCATGCTCATGCTCATCATGATCGTGATGATGTTCGTGATCATGGTCATGATGATGATGTTCTCCCGGTGCATGAACGTGGCCGCACTCCGGGCATACCTCTTCTTCTGCCAGAAGTTCTTCCTCAAGCGATACCGGATGCTCCATTACTTCCAGCAGCTTTTTACCATCCAGCTGATCGATCGGGGTGGTGATGACAGCTGCCTTCTTGTTGATCTCTCTTACGAGGGCGAGTGCCTCCATGGTCTTCTCTTCCGGAATAATGTCCGTACGGGAAAGAACGATGGCACCTGCATACTGTACCTGATTGTTAAAGAATTCGCCAAAATTCCGCATATACATTTTGCACTTTTTGGCATCTACAACCGTCGTATAGCTGTTGAGAACAATATCCACTTCTTCCTGAACGCCCTGTACTGCCTTAATAATATCAGAAAGCTTACCGACACCGGACGGCTCGATCAGAATACGGGCAGGGTTAAACTGCTTCATCACTTCTTTTAAAGATTCCCCAAAATCACCTACCAGTGAACAGCAGATGCAGCCGGAATTCATCTCACGGATCTCGATCCCCGCTTCCTTTAAAAAGCCGCCGTCGATCCCGATCTCTCCAAATTCGTTCTCGATCAGGACGACCTGCTCTCCCTTAAAAGCATCCGCCAGAAGCTTTTTGATCAGGGTCGTTTTTCCCGCGCCCAAAAAGCCTGAAATAATATCAATTTTTGCTGACATACCATTACTCCTTTCTTCGAAATAACGAAATATGACCAGGAAGTCAGCCTCCCTGGTTATTCATGAGGTTTTTAAGCCGTCTGTTTCTATAATCCTTTGCGGCTTTTCCCTCCCTATTCATAAATATACCGTGTGGTATTATGCCATATTTCGATTCAAAATGCAAGGGCTGAATTTCCCGGAAAAACCTTCACCACAGTGCCGCCTTATGAACGGCTCTGCACATAGAAAGGGGCGGCTGCGTTTTATTTACGCTGCCGCCCCTTCCGGATCATATAGATTATTCTTTTTCGTATACCAGGTTTTCTCCTGTGAGTCCTACATAAGCGCCGTCTTTTACTTCCGGAGCTTCCGGATGCGCGAGGAGCCATTTATTGGTCGCAAAGAGCATCTTGTCCTCCAGGCTGTCCTTGCCAAAATCCTTTGCCTTGCCAACATTCGTCCCTTTTGGCAGGCAGACGATCATACGGAAAGGCTCGCCCTTCTCATAGCTGCACGGCGCATAGTGAAGAGCTGTCCCATAAACCTCTACACCGGTTCCTGCCGGAACCAGAAAAGCCTTGATCGTAGAGGTATCCAGCTTGCCGTCGACAATATCCGACTGAAGGCCAAGAAGAAGAACCGCATCATTAGCTGCCACATTCAGCTCGCTGTTTCTGTGATATTCCAGACAGTTCAGCTTATTATTGGTCCCGTTGCAGTATCCGATCTGGATCGGAATACCGCCAAAGCCTCTCTGCTCCATCTCCTCATAAACAGCACAGTCTTCCAGTTCCTTAAGGTCCGGCACATACACAACACTGTCCGCCGGGGCAGGCTGCTTCTTCAGTACATCCAAAAGCTCAGTAAAGTCGTATCCCTCCATCACCTGGCCATAGGGACGGAATTCTTCATCATAAACGCTGTAAGTTTTCATGCTGATCCTCCTGACAAATGAATAATAAATGAATAATAAGTAACAGTTTTATAAAAGTATATGCCTTCAGGCGTCAATCGTCAATAAACAAAAATACCCACGCCATATCCCGCAAGCGGATATGCAAAACTGTTCTCCCGGTTATCGCATTCTACAGCATCCGCCTTATATACAACAGGTGTATCGAGAAGACCGGTCTCGTTCATGATCAGCTTGTACTGTTTTTTCTTCGGAACACCTACGCGGTAATCCGGACGCTCCACCGGTGTAAAGTTTACAACAACAAGAATATTGTTTCTTCCATTTTCCGATTTGCGGACAAAACTGAAGATACTGCGGTCTCCGTCATTGGCATTGATCCACTCAAAGCCTTCCGGATCATCATCCATGCCATACATGGCAGGATATTTTTTGTAAACCGCCAGGAGATCTCTCACATAATTCTTCAGATTTATATGGTCCTCTTCGCCCAGCAGGAACCAGTCGAGTTCTCTTTCTTCACTCCACTCACGAAGCTGCCCGAAATCCTGTCCCATGAAGAGAAGCTTTTTGCCGGGATGCGCAAACATAAAGGAATAGGCTGCTTTCAGGTTGCGGAATTTATCCGGCAGCTCTCCCGGCATCTTGTTCAGCATAGAACATTTAAGGTGTACCACCTCGTCATGAGAAAGCACCAGGACGTATTTCTCGCTGTAGGCATACATCATGGAGAACGTCATCCGGTTATGATTGAATTTACGGAAATAAGGATCCAGCTTCATGTATTCCAGGAAGTCGTTCATCCATCCCATATTCCACTTAAGAGAGAAGCCAAGACCGTCATCCTCCGGACGCCCTGTAACCTTTGGCCACGCGGTGGACTCTTCAGCGATCATCACAGTGCCGTGATTCCGGCCCAGCAGTACGGAATTCAGATGTTTGAAGAACTCAATGGCATCCAGATTCTTGTTGTCGCCATATTTATTGGCGACCCATTCGCCGTCTCTCTTGCCGTAATCAAGATACAGCATGGAAGCGACGGCATCTACACGAAGACCGTCCACATGACACTCTTCTACCCAGAACAGAGCGTTGGCGATCAGGAAGTTTTTCACCTCCGGACGTCCGTAATTATAGATCTTTGTCCCCCAGTCCGGATGCTCGCCCTGCCTTGGATCCTCGTGTTCATACACACAGGTGCCGTCAAAACATGCAAGACCATGGGCATCCTTCGGGAAATGAGCCGGTACCCAGTCCAGAATCACACCGATACCGTTCTGATGCATATAATCTACAAAATATTTAAAATCCTGCGGAGAACCATAGCGGGAAGTCGGTGCATAGTAACCGGTGACCTGGTATCCCCAGGAACCGTCAAAGGGATGCTCTGCGATTCCCATCAGTTCTACATGAGTGTATCCCATCTCTTTTACATACTCGGCCAGGTGTTCTGCAAAAAGACGGTAATTATAGAAGCCGTTCTCATTATGTTCTGACCAGGGATGCTTCTTCCAGGAACCCGGATGTACCTCATAGATGGCCATGGCATCCTTCTTTTCGTCAAAGGACTCTCTCTTTTTGAGCCATGTCTCATCATGCCAGATATAATTCGTGATATCCGCGATACGTGAAGCATTTCCGGGGCGAAGTTCGGACCAGTTACCGTAGGGATCGGCCTTGTAGATCTCCTCGTCGTGCATGCCCGTGATATAATACTTATACATCTGGCCTACGCAGGCACCCGGGATAAAAGTTTCAAAGACGCCGATCGGGCCGGTCTTTTCCATCAGATTTGATCCCTTGCTCCATCCGTTGAATTCCCCGATTACAGAAACTGCTTTTGCATTCGGCGCCCATACAGCAAAATATACACCGCTCTGTCCATCCTGAACCACGGGATGAGCTCCAAGTTTGCGATAGATATCATAATGTACGCCCTGACCAAACAGATACTGGTCCAGATCGGAAAAATGCATTTTTACCGGTTCTGCCTGGATCGTTTTTACAGATGATTTGCTCTTAACAGACGTCCGGCCTTTAACAGATGTTCCGGCTTTTGCAGACGTCCGGCTTTTAGCAGATGCCTTGCTTTTTCCATCCGCATTGTTCTCACTCTGTATCCTGTTTTTAGATTTTTCTACCATAGCTTCTCCTTTGCTTTGCCGGCCTTCAGCAAAATGCGGCCAGCAGACTCTCATCCGGCTTTAGTGTTACGTGCAGACAGCCGTTTTCTTCGTGCAGTTCTTCCCCGGTATCCGATGCCGTCTGATCAAGTCTGATATATTGTTTTCCTCCAAAAGGAACCCTGATCCAGAGATCAGCGTCCTTATCATCGTTATTAACGGCGACGATTACGCCGTGATCATCCAGTATTCTTGCAAAGGCATACTGCCTGTTGGTCAGAAGCAGTTCCTGATACCGTCCGTC
>CACZPF010000417.1 GCA_902782975.1 uncultured Lachnospiraceae bacterium | reverse complement strand
TGCCGCGTTCCCTTGTATTCCGTATACATCTTATGACGGAAAGTCGGTGCATGCACGTCGAACGCCACCGCCAGGTAATCCGGTTTCTCATCGTCTATCATCCGGAGCAGAATGTTCAGAAAACCATAAACTGCGCCCGTATGAATGCCTTCCGAACTGGTCAGGTCCGGAAGGCCGTAAAATGCCCTGTTGATGATACTGTGTCCGTCGATCAGGAGTATTTTTTCGCTCATGTTTTCCTCTTTTTCTATTAAAACGGCAATATGTTCTGATCCAGCCGCCGGACATCCGGCATGGCCCGGGTCCTTCGGTTACCCGGATATTTACTGGAGGATCAGGAAATAAAAGATAACGCCTGTAACCAGTGCAACGATCAAATATACAGCCAGCCTTCCCGCCGTGCGCAGGAAGCGCATCCGGCGCAGTTTTTCCCGGGATCTTTCGATATCTTCCATCAGGAGACTCTGAAAATCCGATCTTGTATCTTTTTCTTCCTTGTCAAGGTGCCGAATGACCCGGTCGACAATATACATGGTCTCCAGTTCATCCCGGCAGCTCTCGCAGGTATCGATGTGGTGGAGAAATTCCTCCAGTTCTTTGTAGGACAGGGAATGGCTGATAAAACGTGGAACCATGTCTTCCGCTGTATTACAATCCATAAGAACCTCCTGACTTGCCGCTTTTCACAGGCTGCTCATGCTGAATACATTTCCCGGTTTATTTTTTCTTCAGAGAGCCAAGGATCCCGCGGAACAGGCTTCGCCCGACTTCACGGCCGATGGAAGTGATGGCGCTGTTGATGCCCTTTTCAAAGGCGGCTGTCTTTTTCCGGCGTTCCCGCTCTTCTTTTTCGGCCTTTCTCTCCAGCTCTCTCTGCAGACGCTCCTGCTCTCTTCTCTGTTTCTCTTCTTCGCGTTCCCGCTCTCTTCGTTCCTTTTCTTCCGCTTTCTGACGCTCCAGCTCTTCCTTCTGGCGGATCTTTTCTTCTTCCTCGAGGCGTTTCTGCTCTGCAGCTTCCTCGAACTGAGCAGTCAGAACTTCATAGGCGGATTCTCTGTCCAGGGAGGTATCATACTTGGGGCCTAGGCCATCCTGCAGCAGACAGGTGTGCCGCTCGGTATCCTCGATCGAGCCCATACGGCTCTGCGGCGGAAGGACCTTGCAGTATTCCACAATGGAGGGCCGGCCATCTTCATCCAGGAAAGAAATCAGTGCTTCGCCTGTTCCCAGCTGTGTGATCTTTTCTTCCGTTGAGAAAGCCGGATTTTCGCGGAAGGATTTCGCGGCGGCCCTGACGGCTTTCTGGTCGGCAGGCGTATAGGCTCTTAAAGCATGCTGGACCTTGTTGCCAAGCTGCCCGAGAATTTCATCCGGTACATCGGAAGGTGTCTGAGTGATGAAATAGATCCCGATTCCTTTGGAACGGATGAGCTTGACCACCTGTTCGATCTTCTGAAGCAGTGCCTTGTTTGCGTTGGCAAAAAGGAGGTGCGCTTCGTCAAAGAAGAAAACCATCTTCGGCTTTTCCAGGTCGCCGGCTTCGGGAAGCTCTTCAAACAGTTCGGACATCATCCAGAGCAGGAAGGTAGCGTAAAGCTTCGGTGAGTTGATCAGTTTGATGCAGTGAAGCACATTGATGTAGCCCCTGCCTGTATAGTCGGTCCGCATCCAGTCTCTGATATCCAGCTCCGGTTCCCCGAAGAATTTATCGCCGCCCTGCTGCTCCAGGGTGATCAGGCTTCTTGAGATGGCGCCGATACTCTGTTTGGCGATATTCCCATAGCGGAGAGAGAATTCCTGGGAATTCTGTCCGACATATTCCAGCATCAGACGCAGATCCTTGAGATCCAGCAGAAGCAGGCCGCTGTCATCTGCAATTTTGAAGACGATGGACAGGATATCCGACTGTGTCTCGTTCAATTCCAGCAGGGAAGCAAGAAGCAGCGGTCCCATTCCGCTGATGGTCGTCCTTAGAGGATGGCCGCCCTCGCCCAGCACATCCCAGATGCAGGTCGGATAAGGATGATATTCGAACCCCTCCAGGCCGAATTTTACGATACGTTTCTGCATATCTTCCGTGTTTACACCGGGCTGGCACATACTGGCCAGATCACCCTTCACATCCGCAAGAAATACAGGTACGCCCAGATCGCTGAAGGATTCAGCCATCACTTTTAAAGTGATGGTCTTGCCGGTTCCTGTGGCACCGGAAATGAGTCCGTGCCGGTTGGCCATTTTGGGTATGATACATACTCTGTCCTTTGTCTCATTCTGTGCCTGGCCGATCCAGAGTTTTCCATCTTTAAACATGCTTTCTTCCTCCCTCTGCAAAAAATACAATCAGTATATTTTAGCATATTATTTGTGACCGGACAACTGATTTGCGCATTTTTTGGCGGGTTCGAAAAGCAGGGCGATGAATTCAGATCATTGCAAAACCATTTCATACAATACAAAAAACTCCCTGCCTGGATGAATGGTTTGAAAAATCATACCGATCCGTCAAAGCAGGGAGTTCTGCAATTATCTTTTTATTCTACTGTATCCGCCGCTTCCGGAACGGAAGGTGCGGCGGTATCCGTCACTGCAGGATCAGCAGGCGCGGAAGCATCCGCTATTGCCGGTGCAGCAGATGCGGAGGTAT
>CACZPF010000416.1 GCA_902782975.1 uncultured Lachnospiraceae bacterium | reverse complement strand
CGGCGCTTCATGCAGTGAGCGTCTGTATAAGCGCCGGTCTCTTCATGTTGATGATCAGACAAAGATTTCTGTACACTGTCCTTAGCAGGCCGGTGTTTTACTCGTAACGGATACTTGCCGCCATATCATCCAGAGTCTGCAGATAGTCATCAACCGTATAATCACCGGAGATCAGACCCTGCAGCTGGGCTTTTGCCTCATCAAAGAGCGACTGTGAAGGCATATTCACGCTCCAGCGATCCCATGTACATGCAATATTGCCCGCATCAATGATCTCTTTAATCCCGTCATATTCTTCCGGCATAGAGGCTTCTACACCACTGCGATAGCTGAAACCTCCCACATTCGCGTCAACAAATGCCTGCTGTACGGCAACGCTTCCGAAAGCCTTCAGGACTTTCATGGCGCCTTCCGGATCCTTAGTATTTGCATTGATACCGAAGTTTACAGCCGGGCCACCAACCATGTACTTGTTCTCGCCGCTCTCAGAAAGGTGAGACATCATACCAAAGTTCATGCCTGCATCCTCAAAGTTTGTATACTGCCAGGGACCACCGTTGAGCATTGCTGCATTACCGGCGATAAAGTCAGCGACAGCCTGATCATTGGAGATGCCAAGCATATCCGCATTAATATAACCTTTATCGATCAGTGTGGACCACTTGGTAACCACATCATTCAGAGATCCGTTCATATTCGTCTCGCCATAAGCAAACTTAACATCAAAATCTGTTCCGTCCGGGTTTGCGTCATTGTTATGATAGAAAGAATTCTCCAGATAGCCAAGGACGGAATGAAGTGCTGAGTCGCCATCTGCCAGTCCAAAACTCATTGGCTGAACACCAGCCTGAGCAAAAGTATCGCAGACAGCAACAAATTCATCAAATGTGACCGGGACTTCCACACCATTTGCCTCAAAGATGTCCTTGTTATACCAGATCCCGGAAAACCATCCGTAAGAAGGAATGCCATAAATCTGATCCCCATCAGAGCAAAGCGCAAAGCCTGCTTCATTAAAGTCCTCCAGGAAATCCTCGCCGGTAATCTCCATTATGTTTCCCGCTTTAATTCTGGCCGGAAAATTGGTACCGTCTGCTACGATATCCGGTCCTTCCCCTGCGGCCAGCTGTGTGCTGAGCACATTGTTGAAATCCGACTGAGCTACATAAGAATATTCTACTTCGTATTCACCACCCAGTTCTTCATTCAAGGCATCGATAACACCTGCCACATCATCCTCATCATACCAGCACATAAACGTGATGGTTTTTCCTTCTGCCATAGCCGGAAAACCGACTACTGTTGTCATGGTAAGTGCTGCAGCTGCGCCAAGAACTATCCTCATTATACGTCTGCTCATTTTAAGTCCTCCTGTTTTCATGTGAATAACAACTGTTTTTGATGTATTCATTATAAAAACATAGGTTTCTGAAAGAAATATCAGAAAAATCAGATGAATATCATAATTTATGGATTACGAAACAATCTCTTGTGGTGCACTGCTTATGCCCGCTTTGTCTGCCTTTAGCCGAAGCCTGGATGTCGTCCCGCCTTCGTTTACCATTATGGTCAGCCCATACTCCTCCCCATGGATCAGCCTGATCCTGCGATTCACATTGCCCGTCCCATATCCATACTTGCTTTCATCGAGTATGCCGGTTCCCATTTTTTCATACAAGCCTATCCCATTATCCAGCACTTCCAGCACCAGGTCCTCCCCATCCATCCAGCTTCGAATCTCAAGGTATCCTTTTTTCCCCCGCAGCTGATCAATCCCGTGTTCTATCGCATTTTCAATCAATGGCTGAAGAATAAAGGTCGGGATCACCATGTCCAGCGTTTCTTCCGCTATACTATAGTTTACCTCAAATGAATGGTCATGTGACATCAGTTGGAGACTGATATATGCTTTTGCGTTCGTTATTTCTGTCTGAAAGCGATCTGTTGTTTTCCCTTTGTTTAATGCAGTCCGATAAAACGTAGCCATCTGTGTGGTTATCTCATATATTTCATCCTCACCTTTTTCAATGGCCAGCCAATTGATTGCCGAAAGATTATTATACAGGAAATGTGGGCTGATTTTGGATCGCAAAAGTTCCAGTTCCAAATCCTTCTGGTTGAGCTCATCCTGATATACTTTTTGTATCAGCTGTCGAATCCGCTCCAACATCTCGTTCATGCTGGAAGAGAGAATATCCAGCTCTCGTGTCTGAAGAGGAGTAAACTGTACATCCAGATCTCCGGCTTTGACTTTTTCAACCTGTCCGACAAGATTATTGACCTCTCTTGTCAGGTTCTTCAATATGATATGAATGACCAGCAGGGATGCCAAAAGTACAATCAAAATCATAATGATCGGCGCGGCAACAGAAATCAGACTATTGGGGAAAAAATAATCCCGGCTAATCCTGTATGTGACCGTCCAGTCATCCGGCAGAAGATTTATCGTCCTTGTGTAATAGTCATCTTCCCAGTCATCACTCTGATAAAGGGATGTAGACTCATTCATCATAATCCTGACAGGAACATCTGAAAAAATCTGAAAACTACCATTAAACAGCCTTTCTTTTATATCTGCCCGGATGACGCCAACCGATTTCATAGGAAAACTGGTTTCAATCTTCCTGCTTAAAAACACATTGTTCCCATCAAACCACCATCTGCTCTGAGATGTCTCAATTGTACCCTGATACCATTCCTCATCCCGGACTTCATCCGATTTTTTTAGAAGATCATCCATCACCGAGAAATGTTTATCCGAATAAATCCGCAGTTTTTTATAATACTGATTTGACAAAAGTACGTTATACAGCATCGGGGCCACATTTCTTGATGCTTGATTAACTTCTATATATTTCGTTTCATCCATCTGCAAAAATTCCTGCAGTGAATAGTTGCTCGCGACATATAAGAGTGACGTTTCACACTGTTCCATACGGTTGTTAAGGTCTGCCACGTTCTGTTCCATCAGTTTATCGACTTCGAGCATCCGCTCATTCCTGACAAACCGTATGGATGAATAGACCATATAGCCACCCAGCACAAGCACCGGCAAAATGGCAACGATCAGGAACGCCCTGCGGAGCCTGTTCCATATGGAAGTTTTATTTGTCTGCCTGTCCATGGTGCATTTTCTCCCTGTACTGCTGCGGGCTGCATCCTTCCCTGTTTCTGAAAAGAGAAATAAAGTATGACGTATTCATGTATCCACACCTGGAAGCCACCTCGCCAACCTTCATGTTTCCTGTTTTGAGCAAGTATTTTGCCTGCTCCATTCTGTAAGTCGTGATATATTTGATCATGGTATGGCCTGTTTCCATTTTAAACAAAGTGCTCAAATAGGCAGGCGTCACATGCAGTTCATCTGCAATCAAAGCAACACCAAGCGATACGTCATCGTACTTTTCACAGATGATCTGCCTTGCGAGTTTAACCAGCCGTCCTTGTGTGCGACCCAGGGTTTCATCCTCAATGATTACTGCTGCAAAATCCAGCATGGTCTGCTTCAGTGAATCCAGGGTCTTCGCCTCATAAATCCGATCCATCAGTTGTGGAAGCAGTGCCTCTTTACCCAATGTTTCACACAACTTTTTGCTCAGGTCTGTAAAGCTGTATTTAATATACAGGGAACTGAAGCCCACATTTTCATCGATATAGCGAAATGCGTTCTCAAATTCCCCGGAGACCGCTTTCGCGTTCCTGAGCTTTGCATTTGTCAATATTTTGTTAAAAAAAACCGGAAGCATATCGCTCTCCCGCTTGGAAGAATATTCCCTGTCATACAGAATGCAGGTGCTCTCCGTCATGAAAAACTGGTAATCCAGCGTATCCCTGAGTTTTTCGTAAGCGGCTTTCATCTCTTCAATTTCTGTACATACCGGACTGACCGCAAGGAAAATATCTGCCTGATATGTCTGCGTGGAAATCTTTATGATCGAATCACAGCATCTCCTAATATATCGATCCTCCACATTACCGTCTACCGGAACCAACAGCAGTACCTGCATATCATTGATGGTAATGATCCACGTTGAAGGGCAGGTTATCTGCAGTATTTCCTGCTGAAACTCTTTCCAATGGGCAGAAAACAGGAAAGAATAGCTTGACAACAGAATAAGCCTGTATAGATGTCCTGTAATAGTTTCCCTGATAAGGTGCTCTTCAGCCTCATCCTGGAAGTTGCCTTCCTCCAGATAGTAAAGAAAATCCCGAAATGCATTGGACAGGCTCCTATTTTTCTTTTCTTCTTCCAGAATCAATGCTTCACTCTGCTTTTCCTGCTTTTCTTCACAAAGCTTTATTACCATGTGGAATAATTCTTGGAAATCATCCAGAGAAATTGGCTTCAGCAGATACTGTATTACACCCAGGGAAATCGCATTCTGAGCATACTCAAATTCTCCATAAGCGCTGAAAATGATGCAGAACGGATCATATCCCCTTTTTCGGATCTGTTCGATTAATTCAATTCCCGTCATAAAAGGCATTTTGATATCTGTCAGCAGAATATCAATTGGAGCCTTCTCAATTACTTTCAGCGCCTCTTCCCCATTTTGAGCCTGAAGCACTTCCAGAGGATACTTATATTTCCGAATAAGGAATTCCAGACCCTCACGTTCCCTCTTTTCGTCATCAACAATCAAGATCCTGAACATATGTCACCCTCGCCAGATTACACGATACCTATTGTAAATATCATACCCTAGAAGTAAATCACATAACAATGCAAAATAACCCGTATCCATATCATTTTTTTAAGATCGTGTTTATTGCGGCATTATTGATATCAAAACTATGAGCTGTTCTATAACGGCTATATCGAACACTACGCTGTAACGACCTACATCATCCTTACAAACCAGCCCCTAATGACGTGACCTATTCTCCTGCAACAGAGTAATAGTCTTTTTACGCAGATACAACTGGAAGAATCACTACTTCCAGCTGTAACCAGCAGCTGTATTGT
>CACZPF010000415.1 GCA_902782975.1 uncultured Lachnospiraceae bacterium | reverse complement strand
GCGTTCCGAGTCCAGCGTGAGGGGTGAGGCATAATAAGAAAGTGTTCCTTCGTTCGAAGCAGAAGCCACACCGGCGGAGATACATTTTTCAAAGGCATTGGGGACATGGTTTTCCGGATCCCAGGAGGTTCCCGCCAGGATATTATGCTGCTTGCAGTTCACAATAAAGTCAGGATGTCCGAACAGTTTCAATAAATGATATTCATGGTCAAAAAGAACATAGCCCCAACTGCCGTCGCTGAATTCGCTCATGCGTTCCAACGGGGCATAGGCACAGAGAAATAAGTCGGCGCTGCTTTGCTTGATCTGCTCCCAATTCGAGTGGGCATTTCTTTGCATAAAACGGAAACTCCTTCCTCATTTGTGTAAAATGTGTTTCAAAGTGTTCAAGGATGACTGTTAACACTTTATACATATTCAAACATATTAAACAGGTGTTGTCAATGAAGAACGGGAGGACTGCTTTAAAAAGAAATTCGTACCGGAGGATCAATAAACACGGAAAACTGGCACGGTTTGTGCATGATTTAGTCAAAAACGGGAAATCGGGAGAGGAATAATCATGTGGAATAATAAAGATTTCAGGCTGGATAAAAAAGCTGTTGAAAACCTGATCCCTCACAGAAAACCGTTTTTGCTGGTAGATTCGGCGGAAATCGTTGAGGCGGGGAGAAGGATACGCGCAGAGGTTTATGTTTCGCCCGGCTGGGAAGTTTTTAAGGGACATTTCCCGGGGAATCCGGTCCTTCCGGGCGTTTATGCCATAGAGAGTGCAGGGCAGGCGGCAGTACTTCTGGTCATGGACGATGATCGCCATAAGGGAAAGATCCCTTTTTTATATGGGGCGGACAATGTTCGCTTTTTCAAACCGGTCCGGCCGGGAGACACCATGCATATTATTGCTGAGATGATGAATGAAAATACGGAAAGAGCTTTGATCGGGTTTCATTGTGAAGCATATGTGGAAGACGTAATGTGCTCGTGCGCTGACATTACGGTAGCCATACGATGAGCATTTATTGCGGATAAGATGCAGAGAAACGTGTATTTACAGGAGGTATGTATGGAAAGAGTGGATACAGTATTGGAAATTGAGGATGGTATTGCGGTCATTACGATCAACAGACCCGCGGTTTTAAATGCGGCGAGAGATGAGACGCTTTTTGAAATAGAAGATATCTTAAAGGAACTCGAAGACAGAGAGGATGTTCTGGTCGTGATCCTGACAGGTGCAGGTGAAAAATCGTTCTGCGCGGGACATGATATCTCGACGTTCGGAGAAATGAGCGAATACGAGATCAGGAAAGCCGAAACGGTCAGACATCAGGTGACCAGTTATATTCAGGAATATGGAAAACCGGTCATTGCAGCCGTGAACGGCTATGCATTCGGCCTGGGCTGCGAACTGGCGTGCAGCTGTGATTTCAGGCTTGCTTCCCAAAATGCGCGTTTCAGTCTCCCGGAAGTTTCTCTGGGCATCATTCCGGGAAACGGAGGGACGCAGCGTTTGCCGAGACTGATCGGCAAAGGGCCGGCCATGTACTATACGGTCACGAAACAGCACTTGTTTGCGGATCGCGCATATCAGCTTGGGCTTGTTGAGGAAGTTTTACCTGTCAGTGAACTTCTGGACAGAGCCAGGTCAATTGCGAAGAAGATTGCTGAATGCAGCCCATCTGCAGTCCGCATAGTCAGGAATGCCATCAATCGCGGACTTGATACAGATCTCAATACGGGTCTGAGCATCGAGACAGAGTCGTTTATTTCTGCTTATAGAAATGAGGACCGAAGAGAAGGAGTTGCTGCTTTCCTCGAAAAGAGAAAAGCGGTTTTTGGAGATAAATAATATGTGGAATTTGTATGATTTGTTTATAAGTGTTTCAAATATACGATGCATATAATACATTATTAAACAATTTTAAACGGTTTTTGTAAATGTTGGAATACACATAGAGTGGCAATAAACAGGCGCGAAACGGCTTCAGGAACAAGTTGGCATGAATTATGCAGTTAATCAATTACGCAGCAAAGGGATTGGGAATTTATTTTCCAGGATATGTAACAGTTGTACTACGTAGTTCACTTTTCAACAATTTTCACAGGAGCAGCAAAAAGAAGGAGGACGTAATGAAGAAAAAATTAGTGGCAATGTTATTGACAGCATGCATGGCACTGGGGCTGTGCGCAACAACAGTAGCGGCGGACGAAGCAGAAGCTGCTACCGGAGATCCGATCAAGGTCGGTATCATCGCACCGTTGTCGGGAACGACCGCACTGCAGGGCGAGTATCTTATGAACGGATACAATTTTGCGGTAAAGCATATCAATGAAGAAGGCGGCATCAACGGACGTCCGTTGGAACTTGTTGTATCGGATTCCGAGAGTCTGCCGGAAGTTGGTGCGACCGAATTTGAGAAACTGGCACAGGATGATGAGATCGTGGCCATGATGGGTGCATACAGCAGTGGTGTTTCTGCCGTTATTGCTCCTCTGGCGATCAAATACTCGATCCCGCTGATGGTCACACACGCAGTCAGTGATGCGTGCATGGAACTCGGTGAGAACAAATATGTGTATCGTGCGAACTGCGGTACTGTCGAGAGTTATGTATGGTATGAGAAGTTCTTCCAGTGGATGGCAGAACGCGGCACACCGATTAAGACGATCGCTACCGTATATGAGAACAGTGACTATGGCTTCAGCTCTAACGAGATGCTGCAGAAGCTCTGTGATGAAAGTGATCTGGGAATGGAAATGGTACTTTCCGAGCCGGTTGCCAGTGATTCCGCGGACCTTTCCGGTGTTATCAACAAACTGAAAGCGGCAAATCCGGACTATGCGTATGTAGCCCTGAACGGCAATGACGCAGTCCTGTTTGCACGTCAGATGAAAGAGTACGACTGCAACGTAGCATACTGCGGTGCAGGCGGCGGCTTCATGCAGGTCGACTACTATGAGAAAGTCGGCGATCTCTCCGATTATATGATGGGTATCTCTTTCTGGTATTACGACATCATCGAGGCACTTGGAAATCCGAGAGCAGCAGAACTTGCTGCAGAGTATCACGATACCTATGGATATGACATGCAGGAGATCGTGGTATCGGCCTGGACAGCAACCTATGTTCTGGCAGATGCGATGAAACGTGCCGAGAGCATTGAACGCGAAGCGATCGCGGATGCTCTGAAAGAAACCGATCTGGAAGATGACACAGCAACGATTTTCTGCCCGTACAATCGTGTGAAATTTGGCGATGATCAGGGACGTAATAATCAGAACCTGTATTCCGCAATGCCTTCGGCACAGATGTTCAGCGGCGAATGGAAGATGATCTATCCGGCAGATCTGGTACAGGGAGAGAATCCTCTCGTATGGCCGGTTCCGACCTGGGAAGAAAGAGAAGCACAGTAATCAATTTGATGCTTTATGTGGGGCGCCGCTTTTGGCGGTGTCCCACACCAGACAGGATGTAGTCGCAAGAGACTGTCGGTCAGTACCGATGATGTAAAACGAAAGGTATATGATGCAGGTGTGTGTCCCTTGTATCATACGAGGTGCTTTATGGGATTAGGATTGCTACAAGCTGGTTGTGATGGCTTACTAATGGGTGGTGTATACGCATCTATTGCCGTCGGCCTCAGTCTTTCATTTGGTGTTATGAGAATCATCAACTGGGCGCAGGGTGAGTTCCTGATGGTTGCCATGTATGTTGCATTTCTTTTTGTTAACGGCACAGGGTGGGATCCGTATCTGTCCCTGTTTGTCCCGGCAGCTTTCATGGGAGTACTGGGGTATCTTCTTCAGAAATTTGTATTTAACAATATGTTGGACAAGGAAAAGTCAAGAGAGCCGCTTTCCATCCTGCTTTTCACGGCAGGAATGGGGATCCTTCTTGTGAATGTGGCGCAGATGCTGTTTGGCAGCCTGCCGATCTCTTCGATCACGAAGTATGCAAGCAAGGGGATCCATATCGGAAGCCTGATCATCTCTCTGCCGAGACTGATCTCTTTCTGCATCGCGGTAGTGCTTACGATCGCACTGAACTTCTTTATTCAGAAAACAGAGACAGGAAGAGCGATCCGTGCAACCTCTCAGAATCGGGAAGTGGCACAGCTTATGGGAATTGACCATAAAAGAATCTATTGTCTGACATTTGCGCTTGGTGCGGCATTGCTTGGTGCGTCGGCCGCGCTGCTGGTTCCTTTCTATGCGGTTTCCCCCACAATGGGCGGAAGTTTCGGGTTCAAGAGTTTCATTATTGTCATCCTGGGCGGTAAGGGAAGTATTCTGGGATGTCTCATCGGAGGAATCATCATTGGACTTATTGAAAAAATCGGTGGATTATACTGGTCTGATGCTTATGCGCAGATCCTGGTATTTGCACTGTTTATCGTGATCCTGCTGTTCAAACCGAATGGTTTGCTGAGCACCGATAAGGATGCGTAGGCGAAAGGAGGAATAGCAGATGAAAAAATACTATCCTATTTTTATCGTAGCCGGCATCCTTGCTCTCCTGCCGATCGGGGTCCGGAATAACTATGCAGTCCATGTTCTGATCATGGTTATCCTGAATGCTTATTACGCGGTAAGCTGGAATATTCTCGGCGGTTTCACAGGACACTTTTCACTGGGTAACGGGGCGTATATCGCGCTCGGAGGATATCTGACTGCCGTCATGTACAACATGTTCAATGTGTCGCCGTGGATCGGGATGATCATTTCGGCACTGATCGCCGGAGGACTTTCTATTCTGCTCAGTTACCCCTGCTTCAAGCTGAGAGGATCGTATTATACGCTGTCGACAATGGCATTCCTGTATATCATTAATGTCATTATTGTCAGCAATCCGAAGATCTTCGGGCTGGAATTCGGCGGGTCGAAAGGACTGAATATTCGCTGGCAGGGCGGCTTTTCCAGAATGCAGTTCGTCAGCAAGATCCCGTATTTCTATATTATTCTGGTCATGTTCGCGATCGTGATGTTCGTTACGACCTATATAAAGAATTCCAAGACCGGATTTTATTATGCAGCGATATGTACAAACCAGGAAGCTGCGGCGTCTCTTGGTGTTCCTGTGCTGAAATACAAATTGCGTGCGCAGTTCACATCCGCGTTCTTCAGCGCTCTGGGCGGAGGGTTTTATGCCATGTTCTTCATGTTCCTGGAACCGACACGTCTGCTTGGCTTCGCTTTCTCGACAGAGATCATGCTGCTGGCAGTCATAGGCGGTATCGGGGAAGTATGGGGACCGGTCCTGGGGGCGTTCATCATGGTTCCCGTCAGCGAGTATCTGCGCGGAGCACTTGCAACGAAACTGAATGGTCTTCCGTCAGCCATCTATGGCCTGGTTCTGATGCTTGTCATTTATTTCCTGCCGAGCGGGCTGTTCAGGCCGGTTACTTCCTGGGTGAAAGAACGGGTCAAGGCTGTTTTTGGCAAGAAACCGGCTGAAGAGAGGTGCTGATTATGAATGAGATTGTATTAGAGGCTCGTAATGTCACCAAACAATTTGGCGGGTTGACAGCTGTTGATAATGTCAGCATTCATCTGAACAAAGGTGAAATATTGGGGCTGATCGGCGCAAACGGGGCCGGAAAAACGACACTCTTCAATATGCTTTCCGGATCATTCCCGGTGACGAGCGGCGAGATCATGTACAAAAATCAGGATATCAGCCATATGCCGGCACATAAGGTGTGCGCGCTCGGGATCGGAAGAACGTATCAGATCGTGCAGCCCTTCACCAACCTGTCTGTGCTTGATAATGTCATGGTCGGAACATTTCTTCGCCACCCGAAAGCTGCGGAAGCCAGG
>CACZPF010000414.1 GCA_902782975.1 uncultured Lachnospiraceae bacterium | reverse complement strand
TTGTTTATAATATGGGTGAGCATCACACCCATCGCATTCGTCGCTGCCGCCGTCGCCACTACAGACAGAAGAAGCGACCGGACACAGATGTTTATATCTTTCTTTTCAGATCTGTTCATGATAAATTCCCGACTTTTCAGTTTCTGTCAGAAAACATTTTCATGGATCCACCGGATGCATTCCGGGGATACCTCCAGATAATCCTGGATATAGATATCGAGCGCCGCAAATCCGTCGTATCCGTTTGCGCGGATGGTATCAAAGGCCGCCTTCAGATCGATATCCCCCAGCCAGGGCAGCTTATGGCAGTGCTCACCCCGTCCCATGTTGTCAATATGGCAGTGCACTGTAAAATCCTTAGCATCTTCTATTGCTTTTAAGAGATCCGGTTCGGAAAGAAACAGGTGGCCGACGTCCAGGTTCAGTTTGAAGGCCGGGCTGTTCAGCTTATCAGCCACTTCATAGAAAATCTTCATATTGTGGAACAGCTGATTCGGCTCCACCTCGATGGCAAGATAAACTCCGTTTTCTTCTGCCGCATCGCAGAGGATCCGGGTCTTCTTTACCAGAAGGTCATAGACTTCTTTTTCGTTCAGTTCTCTCTCAAAGAAATCCATAAAGGTCGATACGATCACCACGTCCGTGCCATAGCGCTTTGCCGTGCCGAGAAGTCTTTTCTGCGCCTCCAGGGTGACATCGTCCTTTACATAGTTCTTATGGCAGGATACGGCCGAGATGGGAAAATCATTTTCTTCCGAAAATGCCCGCACACGGTCGATCACATAATCCTCCATATAATCCCAGACGATGGCGTTCGTCATCCCGCGAAGTACGGAAAGCTCCATCCCGTCATAGCCCATATTTTTATACGTCTGCATCGTCTCCAGAAGAGACCGGTCCGTCACGATATGATTTCTGCCTGCAAGCTTCATAAATAGCCTCCCTGTATTTCAAAAATTTCCACCTGATGATGCCTGCCCGGAATCGCCAGCAGGTTTTCAGCCCTTGACGGCTCCGGAAGTAATACCCTGAATAAAATACTTCTGCAGATAGATAAACAGGATCATCAAAGGTATAATGATGATCACGATCGCTGACGCGAAGGGCCCCCATTCGATCCCGTATTCCCCTCTGAAATGCAGAAGACCGACCGGAAGCGTCATGACATTGGAAGAACCGGTGGCCGAAATACTGGCCCACATATATTCTCCCCAGGTATTGATAAAATTAAATACCATGACCGTTGCCACAGCTGGGGTAACAAGCGGCAGGATCACTCTGAAAAAAGTAGAGAGCTCCCCGCTGCCGTCTATTCTTGCCGCTTCGATCAGTTCATTCGGAATCGAATCAAAAAACTGCTTAAAAATAAAAATACTGATCGGGATCGTCCAGGCTGTATAAGGCAGGATCAGCATCCAGATGGTCTTGTTCAGATGCATCTGAATCAGCTGTGAATACAAAGGAATATATACAGCTACGCCCGGAACAAAGTTGAACACCAGAAACAGATTGATAATCGCATTCGCTTTCGGAATGTGGAGCTTCGACAGAGCATAACCGCCGAGAGATGTGAATAAAACAGAGGCAAAGACGGCTGTTACCGTCACGACAACACTGTTAAATGCATATTTTCCGAGTTGTCCTTTTGTCCATGCGTAAGGATAATTCTCAATACGCCAGATACCGGGCAGGCCGAAAATGTTAGAATAAAACTCATTATTATTTTTAAAAGATGTGAGAATGATAAAAACGATCGGAAAAACGACGGCAAGAGAAAACAGTACCGTCAGAATCCTGGATATCCATATCATCTTCTGACTGACTGCATAAGGTCCTCTTTCTGCACTTCCCTTTTTGTTTCTTTTAATACTCATATGTCTCACCTTTGAATATTCTGCGCAAGATCAAAGTAAATATAAGGACCACCACAATAAAATAGATACACATCGCGCTGGCATATCCGAATTTCGAATAGGTAAACGCATTTTCAATGATCCACATGGGCAGAACCACTGTCTGCCTCGCCGGACCCCCGCCCGTCAGAGAAACAACCGAATCGTAGATCTTCAGACCGCCGAGTGTTGTGAACATGGTCGCCAGCTCGATCTGCGGTTTGATCAGCGGCAGAAGGATCTTCCATAATATTTTTCCGTCCGTAGCCCCGTCGATCCGTGCACACTCGATCAGCTCCGTCGGTACACCCTGCAGGCCCGCATAGCAAAGCACCATGACGAGACCAAACTGACGCCAGGTCTGCTGTACCAGGATGGCGTTTTTAACGGTTGACGGATTGGTAAGCCATGCTGTCGCAAATCGTCCGAGACCGATACTTCGAAGAAAACCATTAATAAGGCCTACATCTTCTGTGAAGATGAATAAAAACAGAAGACCGGTAATCGTAGGCGCGATGACACTTGGCATAAACAAAAGCGTACGGGACACCTGCCCCGAAAAGCGCCTGAGAAACAGGTTCAGCCATGCCAGCAGAATACCGATAAGAACACTGAAAACCGCTGACCCGACTGCAAACAGGATGGTATTCTTCAGCGCCATTATAAATGTCTTATCCTTCAGTATTTTTGAATAATTACTGAACCCTGTTACTTTGGCAGGTCCGAATCCGCCCCACCCGGTGAAGGAAAGATACAATGTCCTGCCAAGGGGATAAGCCATAAAAAGGAAATAGATAATGACAGAAGGAGCCAGAAGAACCAGTCCGATCAGCATATATTTCCGATTAACCGCATTCATTTTCCGGGATACTTTTTTTGGTTTCATGTAACCCCTCTTCTCAAAAAGCTGTTATCTTCAGAAAAAAACAGCGGGAAGCAAAACTTTTAACCTTTTCATGATTATCATTTTTGTCTTCCCGCTGATCATTTATTTCTTAAACCTCAGTTTAAGACCAGATCCCGTTCAGGATCGTTTATTCCCGGGCTGCCACGGCTTCAAGGCGGATACGCTCCATCTCTTCCAGTGTTTCGTCAATAGTCATCACTCCGCCGCAGGGTGCTGCAAATACCTGCTGTTTTACAAAGGTCTGCATTTCCGAACTGGTTCTGGTGGGATTGATACCAGCGATGCATGCGTCACTCTTCAGATTATCGATCTGCTGCTGAAGGAGCGCCGGTACATTATCATATTCATAGGTCATAACACTTGGCGGTCTCTTTGCGTAATCGATTACTCCCTGCTGTCCTTCCTTGGACAGGGCGGCTTTCATGAAAGCTACCGCTGTATTGATCTGTGCTTCGGTACAGTTGGAGGGGATGAAATAAACGTCCGGCTCAATGTTCTCATGGGTCTGAATTCCTTCTGCAGAAGTAGGCTTCATAAACTCTCCTACTTCAAAATCACAGGATTCCATATGAGTCTGATAAGCACCGCTGAAGTTGAAGATGAAAATACATCTGCCCTGTGCAAAGGCTGCGTTTGCGTCATCAGCTGTACAGTTGATCCCGCCGTCGCCCGGATACCAGTATCCTGCGTCATACCAGTCTTTTACCTGCTGGATACATTCCTTGATCACATCGCCTGCCGGTGTTCCGGGAAGCACAGATTCGTCACCGTTTGCTACCTTCCAGGAAGTCCCCGGGCCTACCTTGGATTCCAGCTCACCGTATGTAATACCATACAGACAGTCCTGCATGGAGGCGGAATTTGTGGCAAAACCGAAAATATCGTCCTCTTTCAGTCTTGCAAAAATGGCGGTCATATCATCCCAGGTCTTCGGAATTTCAAATCCGTACTTTTCCATCATGTCTTTGTTATAAAATACCGTATGATATACGGTCGTGATCGGAATGGCAAAGACCTCGCCGTTCGGGCCGATACATGGCTCAAGCATGGATGGACTTACCGAATTGATCTCCTCTTCTGTCAGATAATCTCTGAGGTCAAGACACATCCCGTTGTCATAAAAACTGTTTACACGAGTACCCCAGTAAAAACCAACGGTCGGCGGGTCTCCGGCGGAAATAGCAGTTTTCAGAACCTGCTCTCTCATTGCTGTCTCCACAGGTACATAATCGAATTCGATATCAGGATGTTCTGCCTGAACCAGTTTTACGATATTCTCCTGATAGCCGTTGATTTCACCAACACTTCCGCCCAATGTAAGGGGTGCATACTCCACTTCTTCCGCCTGCACAGCGGTTCCTGCCATAAGCCCAATTACCATACCTGCTGCCAGAATACCGGCCAGCACTTTTCTGAACCTTTTTCTCATGATAGCCTCCTTTACAAATAGGTTATTCGTTTTCTTGTTGCTTGTCCAACAAGTTAATTTTACTATAACATACCTGTTCTAAAAATCAAGTCCGCATAATTCACATGAATCATTCTTTTTATTTGTATACTTCTTACAAATCATTATTTTTTTAGACAATACAGTTGTATCTTGTTGAACAAGTTTGCTATAATAAATCCGGTATCAAAATATAAAACCGGAGGCCTATTATCATGTATGCTGAAAAAAAAGAAAATACGATCATTCCCATCAAGAAGGTCAGTGTCAGCCAGGCTACCTTTGATACTTTACTGGAAAACATCATGAACGGCACCTGGAAACCCGGCGACAAAATTCCTTCTGAAAACGAACTTCGTGAAATGCTCGGCGTCAGCCGGCACACGATCCGCTCTGCCATCACCAACCTGAACATGCTCGGTATTCTGGAAACCCACCAGGGGGAAGGCAGCT